>JBQGOU010000034.1:0-16304 GCA_052086865.1 Cellulomonadaceae bacterium | reverse complement strand
TACCACGAGGAGACCGCGCTGGCCCTGGCCGCGGCGGGCGTGCACACGATGGTCGAGAAGCCCATCGCCGCCGACGTCGTCGCGGGCACCCGTGTGGCCGAGGCCTTCGCGGCGGCAGGCCTGGTGGGGTGCGTCGGGCACATCGAACGCTTCAACCCCGCGATCCAGGAGGTCCGTCGGCGCGTGGCCGACGGCGCGCTGGGGGAGGTCTACCAGATCGCCACCCGCCGCCAGGGCCCGTTCCCGGCCCGCATCGCCGACGTCGGGGTCGTCAAGGACCTGGCGACGCACGACATCGACCTCACCGCATGGGTGGCTCACAGCACCTACGCAAGCGTTGCGGCGCAGACCGCATACCGCTCGGGGCGCAAGCACGAGGACATGGTGCTCGCCACGGGGCGGCTGGCCAACGGCGTCATCGTCAACCACACGGTGAACTGGCTCTCGCCCATGAAGGAGCGGGTCACCATCGTCACGGGGGAGCGCGGCACCTTCGTCGCGGACACCGCCACGGCCGACATCACCTTCTACGCCAACGGCACGGTGCCCACCGAGTGGGAGTCCGTTGCGGCGTTCCGCGGCGTGAGCGAGGGCGACGTGACCCGGTTCGCCATCGCCAAGCGGGAGCCGCTGCGCTCGGAGAACGAGGCCTTCCGCGATGCGGTGCTGGGGCTGGGGAACCGCACGGTGACCATGGCGGAGGGGCTGGCGACGCTTACGGTGGCCGAGGCCATGCTGCGCTCCGCGGCGCAGCAGGAGACCGTCACGCTGTGAGCCCGTGGCCGCGGCGGCTCGCATGAGCCGCGTCGTCCTCGTCACGCGGGTGTTCGCCCCCGAGCCGGCGGCAGCCTCGTTCCGCCTCCGGGCGCTCGCCGACGCGCTCGCCCAGGCGGGATGCCGTGTCGAGGTGCTCACCACCCGGCCGCGCCCGGGCAGCGCGGCGGACCGCGAGGGATCGGACGGCGACGGCCGCGTGCGGGTGCGGCGCTGGCCCGTGCTGCGCAACCGCGAGGGCTATGTGCGCGGCTACCTGCCCTACCTCAGCTTCGACCTGCCCGCGGCGCTGCGGCTGCTGTTCGTGCGCCGCCCCGACGTCGTCGTGGTCGAACCGCCGCCGACGACGGGTGCGGTGGTGCGCACGGTCTGTGCGCTGCGCCGGGTGCCCTACGTCTACTACGCGGCCGACGTGTGGTCCGATGCGGTGGTCTCCGACGCCGGCTCCGGGCTGGTCCAGCGGGTGCTGGCCGGGGTGGAGGGATGGGCGATGCGCGGGGCTCGCGGTGTGATCGCGGTGCTGCCGTCGGTGGCCGACCGCGTGCGTGCGCTCGTCGGGCCGGTGCGCCGGGGTCACCACGTGCCCCAGATCGCCGTCGTCGGCCACGGCATCGACACCCGCGCGTTCCGTCCCGGCGGTCCGCGGCCCGCCGAGGCCCCGGCACAGTACGTGGTCTACGCCGGGTCGACGTCGTCCTGGCACGGCGCCGACGTGTTCGTGCGCGCCATGCCCCGTGTGCTGCGCGCCCTGCCCGAGCTGCGGCTCGTGTTCCTCGGGGCGGGGGCCGGAACCGAGGCGCTGCGGGCGCTGGCCGAGGAGCTGGCACCCGGGCGTGTGGACTTCGTGCCGACCCTGCCGCCCGCCGCGGCGGCGCGGTGGATCGCCCATGCGCGCGCCGGGCTGGTCAGCCTCAGGCCCGGGCAGAACTACGACCTCGCGTTCCCCACGAAGCTGTACGCCATGACCGCATGCGGGGTGCCCGTGGTGTTCACCGGCGTGGGACCGGCCGTGGACGCGGTCCGCGCCGGGTCACTCGGCGAGGCCGTGGCATACGACTCCGCCGCAGTGGCCGACGCGATGGTGCGGGTCGCCGGCGGCGCCGCTCCGGGCGCCGAGGGCGCGCCGCGGGACGGGGAGTCCGAACGGCTGGTCGACTGGACGCGGGAACACGCGTCGATCACCGCCCGCGGCGAGGCCGCCGCGGCCGCGGTGCTGCGCTGGTCGACGCCCCGCTGATCGCGGGAGCCCTGGCCGGCGCGGCCGCGCTGCTCCGCGGCCCCTCGCTCGTCAGCTGGCGGCGCGGATCGCGGCCTCGAGCTCGCCGTCGGTGGTCCAGTTGCCGTCCCAGATCTGTCCGTCGAGCATGACCGTCGGGGTGCCGCGCACTCCGGCGGTGCCGGTGGCGTGGTCCGTCGCCGCGGTGACCCAGTCCCGGAAGGTCGAAACCGCCGATCCGTCGCCGATGCCCGCGGCCACGTCCTCGGGAACCCCGGCGTCGACCGCCACGGCCTCGATCTGCGCGTTCGTCAACCCGGTGGTGCCCTCCTCGGGCTGCTTCTCGAACAGGGCCGCATTGAAGTCGGCGAAGCCCTCCGGGGCGCGGTCGGCAACCCACGCGGCGGCCGCGGCCGAGCGGGTGGAGTACTCCGAGCCGTCCGAGAGCCGGTCGAGGATCGAGATGGGGTGCAGGACCAGCGTGATCGTGCCGTCGGCGCGCAGATCGTCGAGCATGCCGGCGTTCAGCTCCTCGAAGGTTCCGCAGATGGGGCACATGTAGTCGAGGTACACGGCGACCTCGACGGCGTCCTCGGTGACGGTCCCGGCCGCGCCGTCCTGGCCGAGGGGAATGCCGAAGTCGTCCCGGGCGGTGGCGGGCGCGGTGATGGACGAGCCGGGTTCACTGGACGTGGTGGTCTCCTCGGGTTTGGTCGGCTCCGTGGTCTCGCCGTCCGGCGTGGCCGGTTCCTCGCTCGTCTGCGCGGCGTCGGAGCCGTTCTCGCGGTCCGCCGCGTCGTCGTTGCCGCTGAGCAGCACGATCACGAGGATCACGCCGCCGATCAGCAGCAGCACCGTCACGATGATGCTGGCCCACATCGGTCCGGAGACCTTGCGCTGCGGGGGCTGGGCCTGGGGCGAGCCCGGGCCGTGCCCGGTCGGCTGGGGTGCGGGCGGCGGGTACGGCGGCTGGGTGCTCACCCCCACGAGACTAGTACCGCAGGAAACCTCACGCGACGGTTGGCCGGCGTCGCGGCCGGCATCGCGAACCGCGCCGGGACCACCTGGCACAATGGCCAGATGCCGAGTCTGTACGCCACCCTGGATCGCGACGACCGGCCCCCCTCGCGGATCTCCCGATGAGCGGCCCGATGTCCGTCAACCGGCAGACCCTCGCCCGGCTGCTGCCGCTCCTGCCTGCCGGTGCCCGGCGGTTCCTCGTCTGGTACGTGTTCCTCAGCAGCGCACTCGCCCTGCTGGACGTCGCCGCGCTGGGTCTGCTCGCCCTGACGATGGCGCCGATGGTGCAGGGCAACCCCGTCGAGCTGCCGCTGATCGGTGAGGTTCCCGCTTCGGGGTACATCTGGATCCTGCTGGTCGTCTCCGCGCTGATCATCGCCAAGAGCGCCGCCGCGATCGTGCTGCAGTGGGTGGTTACGCGGCGGTTCGCCCGTTACGAGCTGGAGATCGGGGACAGGCTCTTCGCGGCCTACATCCGCGCGCCGTGGACGGACCGCCTCTCCCGCAACACCTCCCAGCTGGTGCGTCTGGCCGACGTCGGGATCGCGAACGCCACCGCCGGGTTCCTCCTGCCGCTTGCGGGGCTGCCCGCGCTGATGGCGACCTTCGGCGCCGTGCTCGTGGTCCTGGTGGTGGCCCAGCCGGTGACCGCGGCGATCACCCTGGCGTACATGGGTGCGGTGGCTGCCGTCATGTACTTCTGGGTGTCCAAGCGCTCGGTGCGCAACGGCCGGGCGAACCGGGACTACTCCTTCAAGGTCGCCCGGCTGATGACGGAGATGGTCGGGGCGCTCAAGGAGATCACCCTGCGGGACAAGGCGGGCGAGGTCGCCGACGTCGTGCACGCCAACCGTCTGCACACCACGAGGGCTCGGGCCAACCTCAGCTTCTTGAACGCGATGCCGCGCTTCGTCATCGAGGCGGCCCTGATCGGGGGATTCCTGCTGGTGGGCGGCGCCGCCTACCTGCTCGAGGACGCCGCCTACGCCTTCAGCGCGCTTGCGCTGTTCGGTGTGGCGGGCTTCCGCATGGTTCCGGCCGTCACCGGGTTCCAGTCCGTCATCGCGACCACCGCGGCGAACATCCCCAACGCCGAGGCCGTGATCAACGACATCTACGCCGCACAGGGCTACATCGAGCGCTCGGAGTCCGTCGGCCACGCCCCGCTCGACCACGAGCCCGGTCACCTGGTGCTGCGCAACGTCGCCTTCACCTACGCGGGGGCCTCGACCCCGGCGGTGCGCGACATCGACCTGGACATCCGCATGGGCTCAAGCCTTGCTCTCGTCGGCGTGTCGGGGGCCGGCAAGTCGACGCTGGTGGACATCCTGCTCGGCCTGCTCGTGCCGGACACCGGCACGATCGACATCGACGGACGTCCGCTTGAGGACGTGCTCGGCGCCTGGCGCCGACGGGTGGGCTACGTGCCCCAGGACGTGTCCCTGTTCGACGGAAGCGTCGCGCAGAACGTCGCCCTGACCTGGACCGACGTCATCGATCGGGACAAGGTGCGCGAATGCCTGGCCCGCGCCCAGCTGCTCGACGTGATCGAGGCGCGCCAGGGCGGGCTCGACGCCCGCATCGGGGACCGCGGCATGGCGCTCTCGGGCGGCCAGCGCCAGCGCCTGGGCATCGCGCGGGCGCTGTACTCGGACCCGCTGGTCCTCGTCCTGGACGAGGCGACCAGCGCGCTGGACACGCAGACCGAGGCGGGTGTCGCGCGAGCGATCGCCGAGCTGCAGGGCGAGGTCACGCTCATCGCGGTGGCGCACCGGCTGTCGACGATCCGTGACCTGGACCAGGTCTGCTTCATGGCGGACGGCACGATCGCCGCCCGTGGAACCTTCGAGGAGCTGGTGAGTACCGTGCCCGAGTTCGCGACGCAAGCAGCACTGGCGGGACTGGTGGGCCGATGAGCGCACCCGTCGTCGACGTCGTCATCGCCGTCCACACCACCGCCCGTCCTGCGGCCAGGGCCGCGGCATCCGTGCTCGCCGGGGCTGGCGACCTGGCGCGGGTGACCGTCGTGTGCCACGGCGTGGGGATCCGCTCGATCGAGGAGACCTTCGAGGACTTCTCCCGCACCCCCGGCTCGGGGGCCTACACCTACGCGCCCGACGACCCGCGGCTGCGTTTCCTGTCGCTCAACGACGCCGTTCCGAGCCCGAGCGGCCCGTTCAACTGGGGGCTCGACAACGCGCATGCGCCATACGTCGCCCTGCTCGGCTCGGACGACGTGCTCGCCCCGCACGCGATCCGGCGCTGGGTCCGCGCGGCGCAGGAGCGTGGCAGCGATGCGCTGCTCGCCCCGCTCGAGCACGCCGACGGAACCCGGCTGCACAACCCCTTGGTGCGGCCAGGGACGGGACGGCTCGGGCCCTTCCTGAAGCGTCCGCTCGACCCGGTGCTCGATCGCGTCGCGTACCGCAGCGCCCCGCTCGGGCTCCTGCGCCGGGAGACCGTGGACCGCCTCGGGCTGCGGCTCACGCCGGGGCTGCGTTCGGGCGGGGACCTGGAGCTCAGCACCCGGCTGTGGTTCAGCGGCGCTCGGCTCGACTTCGTGCCGAGCCTGCCCGCGTACGTGATCGGGGCGGATGCGAGTGACCGGGTGACCTTCGCGGACCGCCCGCTCGCGGTTGAGCTCGAGGCGATCGGCCGGTTGCGCGCCCAGCCCTGGCTCGCGGAGCTCGGCCCCGCCCAGCGCCGGGCGGTGGCCATCAAGGTGCTGCGCATCCATGTGCTCGGCGCCACGGCGCGCCGCGCGGAGCAGGAGTGGGGACCGGAGGATCTCGCGGCGCTGCAGGGCGCGGCCCGGGACTGGGCCCTGCTTGCCGACGGCGTGCTCGACCCGTTCGCCCGTGCCGACCGCGCGGTGCTCGACGCGGCCGTGATCGGCGACCGCGACTCACTGCTCGCCGCGGTCCGGGCACGCCCGGCGGCGGGCCGGATCGCCACGATCCTGCCCCCGGACCTCACCCACGCGTGGGACCGCGAGGGCACGCTGCGCCGCTACCTCAGGTACCGCCTGCCCTGGTGAGCGCGTGGCGGATCCGCCGGCCTAGGCGAGCTGGGCCGCGGCCGCCTCGTACTGTGCCACCAGCCCGGGCACGTACGGGTCGGCCACACAGTGCGCCAGGGTCCACGCCTGCGCCCCCAGCCGAGCGGCCGTCGTCGGCGGATCGTCGAGCGCAAGGCGCACCTGCTCGACGACGTCGGCGACGGTCCCCTCCAGAACCGGCGGCGCCGTGCCGTCGGGGTAGGCAAGGCGCCGACCCGGCGCGGCGACGGGTGCCCCGATCGCCATGGCCTCGAGCTCGCTGACCGCGACGATGCCGGTGGCCTGGCCGACGACGAGGTCCGCGCCGGCCAGCCAGTCGAGGTACTCCTCGTGCGGCATCGGCACCACGAGCTGCACACCGGCGGCAATGGCCTCATCGGCGCCGGCACCCCAGCGCAGGCCCTCGAGCTCGACGTCGGGCAGGCGGCGCAGG
This sequence comes from Cellulomonadaceae bacterium, assembly GCA_052086865.1. GTDB lineage: Bacteria > Actinomycetota > Actinomycetes > Actinomycetales > Cellulomonadaceae > Flavimobilis. The sequence continues at coordinate 9,803 of JBQGOU010000034.1, read as the reverse complement.
GCGCGGGCAAGCTCCAGCTGGCCGGCAAGCCCCTTCTCCGCACCCCAGCGCGAGGCGAAGCGGATCCGCCCGCGTCCGGGTGGGCGCCACGGCGGGACGTCGGCAACGAAGGCCGGCATGAACTGGGCGTCGGGCCGTGCCGTCACTGCGTTGTGCGCCGTGTCCAGCCCTGTGTAGTACACCGCCGACGCCCCGTCCACGGCCCGCTGGATCTCGTCGTGGAAGCGCGGATCGGGCCACTGCTCGCGGATGTCGGTGCCGTGCAGGTGCAGCAGATACGGCCGGCGGGGCATGAGCCGTTCGCGGACCAGGCGCACACTGGTGGCGTAGTGCACGTGCACGACGTCGGCGCGGTGCAGGTGCCGCGCGCGTCGCGCCACATAGGGGACGTAGCGCGCGCGGCGCAGGCCTGACAGGTCGGTGCCCGCCGGGGGCCGGACCTGACCCGGCGGCAGATAGTCCCAGTCCAGGCCTGCGCGCGCGGCGGCCGCGACGAGGTTCTCCGCGACACGCGCGCAGTCGTTGAGCTGCAGAACCGAGGGCACGTCGCCAGCCTAGGACACGCGGGCCCGGCCCGGTCCGTGCCCGGCTGGCACAATGGCCAGCGTGCGCCCTCGCCTGCTGATCCTGTCCTTCTCGCCGATCGCCTCGGACGCCCGCGTCCTCAAGCAGGTCCGCCTGTTCACCCCGGACTACGAGGTCACCACCTGCGGGTACGGCCCTGCCCCCGACGGCGTCGCAGCGCACCTGCGCATCGACGACGAGGCGAAGGCCTGGCGCCTGCACCCCCGCTGGCTGCTGCTGCGCCAGTTCCGTCGTGTCTACGACGCCAACGCGGCCGTGCGCGCTGCCCGCGCGCTGCTCGCGGGTCGTGAGTTCGACGTCGTCCTGGCAGACGACGCGGACACCGTCCCGCTGGCCATGTCGATCGCACCGGGGGACCGGGTGCACGTGGACCTGCACGAGTACGCGCCGCGGCAGAAGGAGGAGCTGCCGCGCTGGCGGCGCTTCGTCGCGCCGTACGTGCGCTGGGAGGTGCGCAAGGCGCGGCGGGCCGCGTCGGTGACCACGGTGGGCCAGGGCATCGCCGACGAGTACCGGCGCCGGTTCGGCATCGACGCGCAGGTCGTCACCAACGCTGCCCCCTACGCCGAGCTGGCCCCGACGGCCGTCGCCGATGACGCGCCGCTGCGCGTGGTGCACTCGGGTGTGGCGCTGCGCAGCCGCCACCTCGAGCTGGTGGTGGAGGGCGCCCGAGGAACCGGGATCACGCTCGACCTGCTGCTGGTGGCGAACGACCCGGCCTACCTCGCGGAGCTCACGCAGCTGGCCGCCGACATTCCCGAGGTCCGCATCCTGCCGCCCGTGCCCTACGCCGACCTGGTCACGACCCTGAACGCCTACGACGTCGGGGTGCACATCCTGCCGCCGGTGAACTTCAACAACGCCTGGGCGCTGCCGAACAAGTTCTTCGACTACGTCCAGGCCAGGCTCGGCGTCGTGGTCGGCCCGTCGCCGGAGATGGCCCGGCTGGTCCGCGAGAATGGCATCGGCGTCGTCACCGAGGAGTTCACGGCCGCCTCCGTGCGCGCCGCCTTTGCCGCGCTGACCCCCGAGCTGGTGCGCGGGTTCAAGGCCCGGTCCGACGAGGCGGCCCACGACCTGTCCTCGGAGCAGCAGGTGCTGGTGTGGAAGGCAGCCGTCGACGCGATCAGCGGTCGATGAGCTCGCCCAGCACCCGGTCCGCGGCGTGGCCGTCACCGTAGGGCGCCTCCTGGGTAGGTGCGGGCGACGGACGGAGCACCGCGGCAGCCAGCTCCTCGCCCGGCTCGACCAGAACGTTCCAGCCCAGCTCGACCGTCTCCACCCACTCGGTCTCCGTGCGCACGGTCGTGCACGGCCGGCCGAGCAGGAAGGCCTCCTTCTGCAAGCCGCCCGAGTCCGTCACGACCCCAGCGCTCGCGGCCACGGCCGCAACGAGGTCGGGATAGGCGAGCGGGTCGTGCAGCCTGACCGCGCCACCGGACCAGTCGATGCCCGCCGTCTGCGAGCGGGCCCGCAGGCGCGGGTGGGCCAGCAGCAGCACGGGACGGTCCAGCGACTTCAGGGCTGCGGCGATCGCCGCGAGCCGCACCGGGTCGTCCGTGTTCTCCGCCCGGTGGATCGTGGCGAGGTAGTACTCGCCCCGGGTCACGCCCTCGCCCTCGAGGAGGGCATCGACGTCGGACGCTGCGGCGTCACGAACCTGGTAGAGCACGTCCGTCATGACGTCGCCCACGTGCACGGAGCGCTGCGCGAGACCCTCCGCGGCGAGGTGTCCCATCGCCACGACGGTAGGTGCCAGCAGCAGGTCTGCGGCGTGGTCCGTCAGCACCCGGTTGATCTCCTCGGGCATGGCGCGGTTGAAGGAGCGCAGCCCGGCCTCGAGGTGGGCGACGGGCACGTGGAGCTTGACCGCGGACAGCGCGCCGGCCAGCGTCGAGTTCGTGTCCCCGTACACCAGCACCCAGTCCGGCGGGTCGGCGAGCACCTCGTCCATGCGGGCGAGAATCGCCCCTGTCTGCTCGCCGTGAGACCCGGATCCCACACCGAGGTGGACATCGGGCGCCGGGATGGCGAGGTCACGGAAGAACACGTCGGAGAGCATCGGGTCGTAGTGCTGGCCGGTGTGCACGATGGTGTGCTCGACGCCTGCTCGCGTTGCCGCGTGCGCAATCGGCGCAAGCTTGACGAACTGGGGCCGGGCACCGACGACGCTCAGAATCCTCACCGCTCGAGCGTAGCGGGGTCTGGTGCCGCGACGGCTCGAGGTCTGCGGTGCGGGCGCGCCGTGCACGCGGCGCTGGCCTCGATGCCCCCGGGGTGGCCGCGCTCGACTAGCCTGACGGGCATGAGGATCCTCGTCGCAACCACCTGGTTCCCGACGCCGGCCTCGCCCACCGCCGGCGTGTTCGTCGCCAAGGACGTGGCCGCGCTCGCGGCCCGCCACGATGTCGCCGTGGTGCATCTGGTCGCCCCGCACCTGCACGACGGCGGCCCGGAGTACGTCACCCAGACGCTGGACTTCGCGGGCATTGCGCCGGCACGCGTGCGCGTGCGGCGGGTCGTGATGGACACCCAGCGACCCGACCACCTGCCGGGTGCGCGTGCCGCGCTCCTCGACGCGGTGCGCTCTGCCGACATGCTGCACACGATGGCGTTCTCCACCCTGCTCCCGCTCGCCGTCGGGCACCGCCCACCGCTGCCCTGGGTGCACACCGAGCACTGGCAGGGGGTGACGGCCCGCTGGCACCTGCCGCTGGCCTGGCGGGCCGCGATGCCGGCGCTCAGCCGCGCGCTGCTGCGACCCGACGTCGTCACCGCGGTGTCCGAGTACGCCACAGCGCCGATTGCGCGCCTGCGGGGGGCCCGGCCCACCGACGTCGTGCCCTGCATCGCCGCGCGTCCCGCGCACGTCCTGCCGCGCCCGGGCGGGCCCGTGCTGCGCCTGGTGGCGGTCGGCGGCCTCGTGCCCATGAAGGACCCGGTGGTTGCGGTGCGCACGATGGCGGAGCTCGCGTCGCGGGGAGTCGAGGCCGATCTGACGTGGGTGGGGGACGGGCCGCTGCGCGCCGAGGTGGAGCGGGAGATCGCAGACGCCGGGCTCGCGGACCGTGTGCACCTGGCGGGCAACCTCGAGCCGGCCGAGGTCTCGCGGTGCCTCGGCGCAGCGGACCTGTTCTTCCTGCCGACCCGCCGGGAGACCTTCGGTGTGGCGATCGCGGAGGCCCTGACCCATGGCCGGCCCGTCGTCGTCGGGGCCAACGGTGCGCAGGCGGAGTACGTGCGCCCCGAGATCGGCACGCTCGTCGAGCAGCAGAGCCCGCCCGCATACGCCGAGGCGATCGTCGACCTGGCGGCCCGCACGCGCGACGTGCCCGCGCAGGAGGTTGCCGCGGGCGTTGCGGGGCGATTCGACCCCGACGTCGTCGTGGCCGGCTACGACCACGCCTACGCCCAGGCCCGCGGCGTCGACGAGACCGCCGCGCCAGACCAGGAGGCTCGGCTCGAGGTGCAGAGCGAGGTCGCGCACCCCGAGGTCGACCTGGTGATCGCCGTGCACAGCGCCGCGCGGCCCACACGTCGCGCGGTCGACTCCGTGCTGCGCAACGACGCCCGGGTGCGGGTCACGGTCGTGTGCCACAACGTTGCGCCCGCACGCATCGCGGAGTCTGTGGGCGAGCTCGCGGCGGATCCTCGGGTGCGTCTGGTCGAGCTCGCCGACGGCGTGCGCAGTCCCGCTGGACCGTTCAACCACGGAATCGCCGTGGCCACGGCGCCGTTCGTGTCGATTATGGGATCGGACGACCAGCTCGCGCCCGGCGCCATCGACTCCTGGCTTGCGCTGCAGCGCGAGACCCGTGCGGAGATGGTCATCACCCGCCTGCAACGGGTCGGTGCGGCCGTGGTGCCCACCCCGCCCGCCCGCCCGGCGCGACGCCGTGACCTGGATCCGGTCCGGGACCGACTGAGCTATCGCAGCGCGCCGCTCGGGCTGATGTCCCGGGCGGCGATTGAGCGGCTCGGCCTGCGGATGACGGCCACCATGCCGGTCGGGTCCGACGTCGAGTTCGTCAGCAGGCTGTGGTTCGGGGCGCAGCGCATCGCCTTCGACCGCCGCGGCCCGGCCTACCTGATCGGCGCGGATGCACACGACCGCGTGACCGAGGCGCCCCGGCCCATCGAGGTGGAGCTGCGCTTCCTGCGCGCGCTCACCGAGCTGGCGTGGCTGCACCAGCTGCCACCCGCTGCCCGGCGGGCGATTGCGGTCAAGGTCACCCGCATCCACCTGTTCGGCGCGGTGCACAACCGCCCCGACCCGGCCGTGTGGACCCCGGCCGAGCGCGCGGACCTGGCGGCGGCCGCAACCGCCGTCGGCCGCGTGGCTCCCGGGTATGTGCGGGTGCTGTCCCGGGCCGAACGGGACCTGCTGGACGCGGTTCTGGATGCGGGCGAACGCAGTGACGCGGCGCGGCTGCTCGCCCTCTCCCGCCGCCGGCGGCGGCACGGGCGTCCCGAGACGCTGATGCCGCGCAACCCGCTGTGGGTGCTCGCTCGCGAGGCGCCGCTGCGCCTCATGACGGCCTCCGTGCTGACGCGCTGGACCTAGCGCGACCTGCTGCGCGGCCGTGCGAGCCCTGCTGCGCGGGTCGCGGTCGGCGCTGCGCGGGTCCGGGACGGCGCCTCGATATGCTGGCTGGAGACCGGCGCGGGCTGCGGCCCGGGCCTCCCGCGAGAGAAGGAACACATGCGCATCGCCGTCGTCGCCCTGGGCAAGATCGGACTTCCGCTGGCGGTGCAGTTCGCCGATGCGGGCCACCACGTGGTCGGCGTCGACATCAACGCCCAGACCGTCGAGCTCGTCAACGCGGGGCTTGAGCCGTTCCCGGGCGAGGCGCATCTGGCGGAGAAGCTCGCCGAGCTCGTGCCCGCGGGCAGGCTGCGCGCCACCACCGACTATGCGAGCGCCGTGCCGGACGCGGACGTCGTGGTGCTGGTCGTGCCGCTGTTCGTGGACGAGGCCACGGCCAAGCCGGACTTCGACTGGATGGACACCGCGACCCGGTCCCTGGCCGAGCACCTGACGCCGGGCACCCTCGTGTCCTACGAGACGACACTGCCCGTCGGCACCACCCGAGGCCGCTGGAAGCCGCTGCTCGAGGAGGTCTCCGGGCTGACCGAAGGCACGGACTTCCACCTGGTGTTCTCTCCCGAGCGTGTCCTGACGGGCCGGGTGTTCGCGGATCTGCGCAAGTACCCCAAGCTCATCGGCGGGCTGAGCGAGGCCGGCGCCGCCAAGGCCCGGGAGTTCTACGAGGCGGTGCTCACCTTCGACGAGCGGCCCGACCTGCCCCGGCCCAACGGGGTGTGGGACCTGGGCTCGGCGGAGGCCGCCGAGATGGCCAAGCTCGCCGAGACGACCTACCGGGACGTGAACATCGGGCTCGCCAACCAGTTCGCGGCCTATGCCGAGAAGGTCGGCATCGACATCTACGCCGTCATCGAGGCGTGCAACTCCCAGCCCTTCAGCCACATCCACCGCCCCGGCATCGCCGTCGGCGGACACTGCATCCCCGTCTACCCGCGGCTGTACCTGTCGGTGGACCCCGACGCCTCGATTGTGCGTGAGGCGCGGGCCGTGAACGCCGCGATGCCGGAGCGGGTCGTGGCGCGGGCCGCGACGCTGCTGGGCTCGCTGGCCGGGCTGCGCGTCGTCGTGCTGGGCGCCGCCTACCGGGGCGGGGTGAAGGAGACGGCCTTCTCCGGGGTGTTCGCCACCGTGGCCGCGCTCGAGGCGCAGGGGGCGCACGTGTCCGTGCAGGACCCCCTGTACTCCGATGCCGAGCTGGTCGCCTACGGCTGGGCGCCCTACCACCTGGGCGAGGACGTGGATGTCGCGATCGTGCAGGCGGACCACACGGAGTACGCGACGCTGACGCCGGCGCAGCTGCCCGGCGTGCGGCTCCTGGTCGACGGGCGCCGGGTGACGGACCCGGAGCTGTGGGCAGGCGTGCCGCGCGTCGTCGTCGGCGAGGGCACCGAGGTCGAGCTGTAGGGCCTCCCGCCGCCGGGCCTCCGGGCTTCTTGGAGCCCGTTCCGCTGCCGAACTCGTAGGTCCGGACGCGGGCCGCTGCCGAACTCGTAGGTCCGGACGCGGGCCGCTGCCGAACTCGTAGGCCCGGACCGAACTCGTAGGGTCCGCGCTACGAGTTCGAACGGGGCCTACGAGTTCGAGACCGCGTGCGAGCGGGATCGCCGAGGTCGCGAAAGCTACACCGCGAGAAGTGGCCGGGGCTTCAGCGACCGGCGGATGGCTTCTGGTGTGTGGCGCAGCAGCGTCAGATGAAACTCGGACTGTGCGTGAAGGTCCGCATTGGCGGCCCGCGCCATGGTCCAGTCCAGCTGTTCGATGGCGCGTTCGCGCCGACGCTCGTCCAGCACGGCCTCGGTCGCGGTGCCCTGGGCGGTGTACTTCGCCTTGCCGTCGTACTCGGCCAGGAGCCGCCACTCACGCCATCCGAGGTCGGCCCAGAAGTCTCCGATGCTCGTGCGGATCTGGATCTGCGTCTCGGGAACCGGAAAGCCCGCTCGCAGGATCTGGAAACGCATCCGGGTCTCGCCCGGAGACTCGGCGCCGTCGTCGGCGTATCGCAGGATCTCCCGGGCGCGGATCACGCCCCGGCGCCCGGTCATGGTCTTGAGGATTGCCATGCACAGCTCACGGTCCGCGCCCACGTGCAGTGCTGCGTCCGCGATGATCAACCCGGCGAGCGGCGAGAGGGCCCGTGCGCAGTCGACGACGGTGCGCTCCAGTGTGGTGATGAGGAGGCCCCTGTGTTCAGTGATCTGGTCGGCGGGAAGTGCGGCGGTGTGGCGCACGGTGTCCGGAGCATTGGTTCCGCCTCGGGTTGAGCGCTGGATGACGTGTGTCGCGGTGGGGAGACCCGGCAGCGGGAGCCCGTTGAACATCGCCGCCGTCGTATGGCTGAACACCACGGCGCCGCCGGACTGCTGCGCCACCGCAATGGCATGGGCGAAGGCATGAGTACGGCGCTGCTCGTACTCGGGTTGCGCGGGATCGATGGCCACATACGTTCCACGCCGAACCTTGCGCAGTTCGCCTGAGTGGATCCGGGCGGCAAGCTCGCCTCGGGGAAGTTCGCTCGACAGCACCAGGCGCGGGACGACGACGGTGCGCTGCTGGATCGGGGAGACATGACCGGGGCGTCGAGGCATGCTTCGATGCTCGCGCGAACCGGCCTATGGCGACAGGCCGGCGCGGAGACTGTGGATAACCGGTGGTGCGCGACCTCTGTTCGCGCACCGATGCGAGAGCTGCGGCTCTACCCGCTGCCGAGCTCGTAGGTGCTGGTGTGGCTGGGTGCCGAGCTCGTAGGTGCTGGTGTGGCTGGGTGCCGAACTCGTAGGTGCTGGTGTGGCTGGGTGCCGAACTCGTAGGTGCGGGCCGACTTCGTAGGGTGCACCCTACGAAGTCGAGCGGGACCTACGAGTTCGACACAGCCCCGGTACGGGACCTACGAGGTCGACAGCGCCGGGGCGGGGCGGGGCGCTGGGGCGCTGGGGCGCCGGGGGGGGCGTCCGGTTGGGGCGGTGTGGGTGAACAATGGAGTCGTGAACGTCACCGTCATCATCGCCTTCGTGGCCAACGCGCTCATCGCGGTGGCCAAGACCTTCGCCGCGTTCCTCACCGGATCCGCGTCAATGGTGGCCGAGGCAGCGCACTCCTGGGCGGACACCGGCAACGAGACCTTCCTGTTCATCGCGGACAAGCGGGCGCGCAAGGCCAAGGATGCGGAGCATCCGCTCGGCCACGGCCGGGAGGCGTACGTCTGGGTCGATGTTCGCGGCGCTGGGGCTTTTCGCGGCCGGGTCGGCGGTGTCGATCACCCACGGTGTGCAGCAGCTGATCAACCCGACGCCCGCAGACAACTTCCTCATCGCGTATGTGGTGTTCGGCATCGCATTCGTCCTGGAGGGCACCTCCTTCCTGCAGGCGCTGCACCGCATGCGCAAGGACGCCCGGGACCAGAACCGGGACGTGATGGAGCAGGCGCTCGAGACCTCGGACCCCACGTTGCGCGGGGTCTTCGCCGAGGACCTCGTCGCCGTGCTCGGCATCATCGTCGCCGCCGCCGGGGTGGCCGCGCACCAGATCACGGGGTCGCCCGTGCCGGATGCGATCGGGTCGATCGTCGTCGGAGTGCTGCTGGGCGTCGTCGCGATCGTGCTGGTCGACTGCAACCGGCGGTTCCTGGTCGGGGTGCAGGCCTCCCCGCGCGTGCGGGCCGCGGCGCTCGAGCACCTGCTCGCCCTGCCCGACGTCGACAAGGTCTCCTATCTGCACCTGGAGTACGTCGGACCGCGCCAGGTCTATCTGGTTGCGAGCGTCGACTTGCTCGGGGACGCCACGGAGTCCCACGTCGCGATCCGTCTGCGCGCCATCGAGCGGGAGCTGGAGGCGCTGCCCAGCATCGTCGAGGCCGTGCTCACGGTCTCCGAACCGAGCGCTCCGCCGCTGCCAGGAACCCGCGCGGGCCGCTGACGCAGATTGGCGGCCGCTCCAGCTGGGGGAGCCGGCCACCCAGACCGGGCACCGTGGCTGCGCGACACGCCCGGCGCGGAGGCGGGCCCCTGCCCGGCCTAGCCCCTCAGGCGCCCACCCAGCCCTCAGGCGCAGCCGCTCACGCACCCACGCGCTCGGTGGCGATGAGGTGGTCGAGGGCGGCGCGGTCGGCGAGCAGGCGCTCGGTTGCGGAGGCGCCGGCCAGGACGACGGAGCCGTCCACCAGCCACGTCTCGAGGCTGGCGCGCAGCACGGCGAGGGTGGTTGAGCGCCGCCCGGGGGCGGGGACCCAGGGGCCCGGCGCGCCGTCGTGCACGTGCCCGGCGGCGTCCGCGGGCAGCGCACGGGAGGTGCAGTCGCCGTCGGAGGTCAGCAGCACGCGGTCGCCCTCGAGAGCGACGCCCGCAGTGTCCGCCCAGGTGAACAGGTCCTCGTAGCGCACGCTCGCGGTGCCGGGATAGGGGCCGGCGCCGATGGCGAGCGACGCCGGGTCGGTGGCGGAAACGTCGCCCAGCACGTCGCCGTAGCTGAGCACCCCGGCGCCGTCGATGGCGCCGGGAGGCAGGTCCGGGAAGTTGCGCGCCAGGGCAGGCAGCGCAAGGGCGACGAGCACGGCGGAGCTGGCCTCCCAGCGCTGCGGACGGGTGGTGACGACCACGTCGAAACGACTCTCCAGGTC
>JBQGOU010000033.1:10454-16330 GCA_052086865.1 Cellulomonadaceae bacterium | reverse complement strand
ATGGCTGCACCCGCCAGACCCGCCGAACCCCGGCGCACGGATCCCCGCACCGGCTCGCGCGCGCAGGCGCAGCACACCCGGCGGCCCGAACCCGCCCCACGTTGCGACGAATGTTCACCGCGCGGTAACACCGCGATGACCGCGAGCACCCCTGCCGCATGCCAGCCGTTGACGCGCGGTCCGGATGGTGGACGCAGCGCGGGCGTCGTTCAGCGCACGGGCGCGGAGTCGACCTGAGTGTCGGGAACCGAGGACGGGCTGGCCGGCTCGAAGCTGGTGCCGCGCCAGCGGGCGATCGCCCGCATGATCTGGAAGAGCACGATGGCGCTCAGCGAGCCCACGGCGATGCCCTCGAAGGGCACCGAGCCCACGTGGAACGTGAAGTTCGCGATGCCGGCGATCAGGGCGACCGCCGTCGGCACGAGGTTCACCGGGTCGGAGAAGTCGACCTTGTTCTGCACCCAGATCCGGGCGCCGAGGAGGCCGATCATGCCGTACAGGACGGTGCCCGCCCCGCCGAGCACCCCGGCGGGGATGGTGGCGATCAGGGCGCCGAACTTGGGCGAGAGGCTCAGCACGAGCGCGGTGGCGCCGGCGACCCAGTAGACGGCGGTGGAGTAGACGCGCGTGGCGGCCATGACACCGATGTTCTCCGCATAGGTGGTGGTTCCTGAGCCACCCCCCGATCCGGCGAGCACCGTGGCGAGCCCGTCCGCGGCGAGCGCCTTGCCAATCTGCGGGTCAAGGTCCTGACCGGTCATGGCCGCAACCGACTTCACGTGTCCGACGTTCTCCGCGACGAGCACGAAGACGACGGGCAGGAACACTCCGAGCAGGCCGACGTTGAAGGTGGGCGTGGTGAAGTGCGGCAGGCCGACCCACGCCGCCTCGCGCACGGCAGCAAACGTGACCTGGTCCTGCAGCACGGCGGCGACGTAGCCGACGATCACGCCGAGCAGAATCGACAGCCGTCCGAGCAGCCCGCGGAAGATCACCGCGGACACCGCGATCGCGGCGACGGTGATGCCCGCGGTCAGGGGCGCGGAACGGAATCCGTTGGTGCACGACTCGACGACCTCACCGTCGACGGCGCTGAGGTCGCAGGTGCCCCACGCGGTGCCCGCGAGGTTGAGGCCGATCAGCGCGACAATGGCTCCGGTCACGACCGGCGGCATCAGCGCCTCGATCCACCGGACACCGGCCAGGTGGACGGCGACGCCGATGAGAAACAGGGCGGTCCCCGCGAACACGATGCCGCCGAGGGCGTCCGACATGGTGCCGGCCGCCGCAATCGGGGCGAGGAACGCGAAGCTGGAGCCCAGATAGCTGGGCAGCCGGTTGCGCGTGATGAGCAGGAACAGGAATGTGCCCATGGCCGAGAAGAAGAGCGTCGTCGCCGGCGGGAAGCCCGTGATCAGCGGGACGAGGAAGGTTGCGCCGAACATGGCGACCACGTGCTGCATGCCGAGCCCGATCGTGCGGGGCCAGGTCAGCCGCTCACCCGGGGCGACGGCCCCGCCTCGCGTGACGTTCTTGCCGTCGCCGTGCAGGGTCCACAGGGCCATCGGGTCTTCCCATCCGTCAGGGCGGGGCGACAGTCGCCCACGCCGCCGAGCAGGCTACCGCTTGCGCGCGCCCCCGCGCCCCGGCGCCCCGGCGCCCCGGCGCCCCGGCGGTTCATCGCCGCAGGCCCGCCACCCCCATGCGGCAACATCCGGCAACCGATAACGGAAGCTCTCCGCGTTGTGACTAACTTCAACTCGTCACCCGGCGCACCACACCGGGCGACGCACCACCCGGACTCGAGCCACTGGCGACCGGCACGGATCGCTGCACCGCAGCAGCGGGGTACGAAGGAGTACGGTCCAGACGCCGATCACAGCGGCTCAGCGCACGGAATCAAAGGAGATGCAGCATGGGACGTCGAGACGGTCGCGGCGCAGGCGCCCGGGCGGTGGTGGAAGCGTGGTGACGACAGCCGAGCGAACCTCGCCGCCCTCCTCCCCGAGCCCGGCGCCCGTGCGCAGGAGCTCGTCCCGGCAACGGTCCAACAAGATCGCCGGGTACGCCTTCCTGACGCCGTGGCTGCTCGGCTTCCTGCTGCTGACAGCGGGCCCGATGCTGGCATCGCTGTACCTCGCGTTCACCGACTACAACCTGTTCCGCGCACCGTCGTTCGTCGGCCTCGAGAATTTCCAGCGGATGTTCGCCGACCCACGGTTCATCAAGTCGTGCCAGGTCACGGCGATCTACGTCGTCGTGGGGGTTCCGGTCAAGCTCGCAGCCTCCCTGGCCGTGGCGATGCTGCTCAACCTCAAGCACCGAGGCGCGGGCTTCTACCGCTCCGTGTTCTACGCCCCCTCACTCGTCGGCGCGAGCGTCTCGATCGCCATCGTCTGGAAGGTCCTGTTCGTCGACGACGGGATCGTCGACCAGATCGGCCAGTTCTTCGGCCGGTCCCCCGGCGGGTGGCTCGGCGACCCGAACATGACGATGCCCATGATGGTGCTGCTCGCGGTCTGGCAGTTCGGCGCCCCGATGGTGATCTTCCTCGCCGGGCTCAAGCAGGTGCCGACCGAGCTCTACGAGGCCGCATCGGTGGACGGCGCGGGCCCGTTGCGCAAGTTCGGCGCGATCACGCTGCCGATGCTCTCCCCGGTCATCTTCTTCAACCTGCTGCTGGAGACCATCAACGCGTTCCAGGTCTTCTCCTCCGCCTTCATCATCTCCGGCGGCACCGGATCTCCCGCCGACTCGACGCTCTTCTACACCCTGCTGCTCTACATCCGCGGGTTCACCGAGTTCCGGATGGGCTACGCCTCGGCCATGGCCTGGTTCCTCGTGGTCGTCGTCGGCATCATCACCGCGATCCTGTTCCGCAGCTCGAAAGCATGGGTCCACTACGGAGGCGACGCACGATGACCACCCCGACGATCGAGGCACCGAGCACGAGGCCTCCCGCGGCCGCGCGCGAGACCCGGACAGCCCGCAGGACGGCGACATCGATCGCCTACCACGCGTTCGCACTGGCACTCGCGGTCGTGGTCCTCTACCCGGCCGCATGGATGGTGCTGTCCTCGTTCAAGCCGTCGAGCGAGATCATCGGCGCGATCAACCCGATCCCGACGACCTTCACGCTGGAGAACTTCACCACCGCGCTGGCCGGGATCGGCGGGGTGCCCTTCTGGAGCTTCGTGTGGAACTCCCTGCTGCTGGCGACCCTGTCCGTCGTCGGGGTCGTGCTCTCCTGCAGCCTCTCGGCCTACGCGCTGGCTCGCATCGACTTCGCGGGGCGTCAGTTCTGGTTCTCCCTCATGATCGGCACGCTCCTCCTGCCGTTCCACGTGGTGATCATCCCCCAGTACATCGTCTTCAACACGCTTGGCCTGGTGAACACCTTCGCGCCTCTGCTGCTGCCGAAGTTCCTCGCCGCCGAGGCGTTCTTCGTGTTCCTCATGGTCCAGTTCATGCGCAACCTGCCGCGGGACCTGGACGAGGCGGCCAGGATCGACGGTGCAGGCCACCTGCGGACCTTCTGGTCGATCATCCTTCCCCTGACCCGCCCTGCGATCATCACGAGCTCGATCTTCGCGTTCATCTGGAGCTGGAACGACTTCTTCGGCCCGCTGCTCTACCTCAAGAAGCCCGGCCTCTACACCCTGCCGATCGCTCTGCGCCAGTATGTCGACCAGACCACGACCTCGGACTACGGCGCGCAGATGGCCATGGCGGTGCTGGCCCTCGTGCCCGTCCTGATCTTCTTCCTCGTCTTCCAGCGCTACATCGTGGAGGGCGTCGCCACGCAGGGGCTCAAGGGATGAGCGCGCTCAGCCCGTCCCGCCCGGCACGCCTCGCACGCCCGCGGCGCCCCCAGGAAGGACCGCGGCGACGCATCGTCGAGACGCTCTCCGACGCCCTCGTTGTGGGGGTCGCGGTGTTCGTCTCGATCCCCACGCTCGTGGGCGTCGTCCCGACGATCGCCGTGGGCGTGCGCTATCTGCGCGCCGCCCACGAAGGCCTCGCGGTGAGCCTGCGCGAGCTACTCGCCGACTGGCGCCACGCGTTCGGTGACCTGTGGGCGCTCGGCGTCGCGACGGTCCTGCTCGCGGCGGTGCTGCTCGTCGACCTGCTCGCCGTCGGGCACGGCGAGCTGCGCACACCCGGAATGTTGTCCGCCGCACTCGTGACGATCGCCCTGTGTGTCGTGCTGCGCGCCACCGGCGAGTGGTCCGGCCTCGACGGGCGAGCGCCCCGCGCGCGCAGGCCCGCGAGCACACTCGTCCGCTCGGCGTGGACGGCGACCCGGCACGACCTCTCGGGCACGGCGCTGCTGCTCGCAGCGCTGACCATGAGCGGCGTGCTCGTCTGGATGCTCCTGCCGATGGCCGTCATCGTCGGAGGGATGCTCGCGCTGGCCGTGCAGGCTGTCGCGGCACGCAAGGCACGTGCCTCGCACACCGTCGCGGACGACGGGGCGAGCCCATCGCCGGAAGGTGGGTGACTCCTCCACGGACGCAGGAACGATCACGCACAAGTCACGCAACAGCCAAGCCGGGCCACTCCCGGCGATATCAAGGAGGCTTCATGAAGGCTCGATGGATTCGCGGAGCGGCGGTCGCAGCGACCCTCGCCCTCGCGCTCGCAGGATGTGGTTCGAGCGACTCCCCCGAGGGCGATGAGTCGGGCGCAGGCACCGGAGGCGCCGCGACGCTCGACCCCGAGGAGCAGATCACGCTCAACTTGGCATGGTGGGGCAACGAGGAGCGCGCCGGGCTCTACAAGCAGGCCGTCGACCTCTTCCAGAGCGAGCACACCAACATCACCGTGCAGACCCAGTTCCAGGCCTGGGGCGACTACTGGCCCGCTCGCAACACCGAGGCGGCGGGGAACAGCCTGCCGGACGTGTTCCAGATGGACCTGGCCTACCTGCGCCAGTACGCGAACAACAACCAGCTGCGTGCGCTCGACGACCAGATCGGGGTCAACCTCGACGTGTCCGGGTTCCAGGAGCAGCTCCTCGCCTCGGGCAACGTCGGGGGCGAGCAGGTGGCGATCCCGACCTCGACCAACACCCTCGCGCTGATCTACAGTCCCGACGCGCTCGCGGAGCTCGGCGTGGAGCTGCCCGGGGAGGGCTACACCTGGGACGACTACTTCGCGTTCCTCGCCGAGGCCGGCGCCGCAACCCAGGCGAAGGGCATCGAGGTGTGGGGCTCCGAGGACATGACGAGCCGGTTCTACGCCTTCCTGCAGACCGTCATCCAGAGCGGGAAGCAGCCGTTCACCGAGGACGGCGAGCTCGGCTTCGACGAGGCGGACCTGCTCACCTGGCTCGAGAAGATCACCACGGCCCGCGACGAGGGCGCCTTCCACCCGGCCGCTCGCACCGTGCAGATCCAGCCGCTCATCCCCATGACGGCCAACGCGGCCGCGACCATGTTCGAGTGGGACGTGCTGTCCTCCAGCTACGGCGCCGAGTCGGGCAAGGACAACCTCGGGCTGCTGCCGGTCCCGGCCGGCGAGGACGGCAAGACCCACATGTACCAGAAGCCGGCCATGCTCATGACCGCCTCGGCGAACACGGAGCACCCCGAGGCCGCGGCGACCCTCATCGACTTCCTGGTCAACGACCCCCGCGTCGGCGAGATCTTCGGCACCTCGAAGGGCATCCCGGCCACCGAGGCACAGCGGGACGCGATGAACCTCGAGGAGGGTTCGCTCAACGCCAACATCGTCGCCTACGAGGAGTCGGTGGCCGACCAGCTCACCGAGCAGGCACCCTTCCTGCCGGCCGGGTTCGGAGCGCTCGAGGCCGAGTACATGCGCCTCGGGTCCGAGCACGCCTACGGTCAGATCACGAGCCAGGAGTTCGTGGA
>JBQGOU010000033.1:0-10444 GCA_052086865.1 Cellulomonadaceae bacterium | reverse complement strand
CCAGTTCTTCGCGGCGGCCAAGGACAGCCTGGCCGCTGCCTGCCCAGTCCGGGGCCGCCGGTACGATCCCCGCACCGGCGGCCGCGGACCGCACGACCACACCAAACCGCTGAGAAAGGTCGATCGACCCCATGTGGACCCTGTCCGGCTTCTGTGACGAGATCGCCGACGACCTCGCCATCCAGTGCGAGGTCGTCACCTCGCTCGCCATGACCCACGTCGAGTTCCGCAGCGCCTGGGGGGTCAACGTCGCCGAGCTCGATGACGACCAGCTCGACCGAGCGCGAGACATCCTGGCGGAGGCCGGGCTGCTCGTCTCGTGCATCGGCTCGCCGATCGGCAAGATCGCCGTCGAGGACGACTTCGCGCCGCACCTCGAACAGATGCACCGGATCGCCCAGGTGGCCCGTGTGCTCGGCACCAGGTACGTGCGCGTCTTCTCGTTCTTCATCAAGCCCGACGACGACCCGGACCGTCACCGCGACGAGGTTCTGCGACGCATGGAAGCGCTGGCAGCCGTCGCCGAGCAGACCGGCGTGGTGCTGCTGCACGAGAACGAGAAGGCGATCTACGGCGACATCCCGCGACGGTGCGCCGACATCGTCGAGTCCGTCGGCTCGCCGAACCTGCGCGCCACCTGGGACCCGGCCAACTTCGTCCAGGTCGGGGTGCGCCCGTTCACCGAGGGCTACGCACTGCTGCGCCCGCACCTGGAGTACATGCAGATCAAGGACGCCACCTTCGCCGACCGCCAGGTCAAGCCCGCCGGTGCAGGTGACGGACAAGTGCTCGAGACGATCCGAGCCCTGCGCTCGGACGGCTTCGACGGCTACTTCTCCCTCGAGCCGCACCTGGCCGAGGCGCACGAGCTCGGCGGTTTCTCCGGGCCTGCGCTCTTCACCAAGGCGCACCGGGCGTTCACCGACATGCTCCGCGCGGAGGGCATCGGGTACCGATGACGTCGAGCCCCGAGCCGGACCACGCCCCCAGCCCCCGGCGTGTAGCCGTCATCGGCTGCGGTGACGTCTCGAGCGTGCACTTCGACGCGCTGCGGTCGACGGATGGCGTGGAGCTGGTCGCCGTGTGCGACACGGACGACCGCACGCTGGCCACCGCAGCCGCACGCCACGGCGTGCCCGGCTTCGCCGACCACCGCGACCTCCTGCGCGAGGTGCGGCCCGACGCCGTGCACGTCTGCACCCCGCACGACCAGCACCTGGCCCCCGCGGCGGCCGCGCTCGCGGCGGGCGTGCACGTAGTCCTGGAGAAGCCGCTCGCGGGCACGCTGACCGACGCCGAGCGTCTCGCGGCGGCAGCCAGGACGAGCCGGTCGAAGGTCGCGGTCTGCCTGCAGAACCGTTACAACGAGACCTCACGCACCGCGCACCACCTCGTGGCCGGCGGCACCCTCGGCGAGATCTACGGCGCCTCGGCTTCGCTGATGTGGTCACGCATCCCCGGCTACTACACGGACAAGCCCTGGCGAGGAGAGCGTGCCAGGGCGGGCGGGGGCGTGCTGATCAACCAGGCCTTCCACACGATCGACCTTCTGCTGTGGCTGCTCGGCCCCGTCACGGGGGTCGAGGGACGTGTCAGCAGCAGACGCTTCGCCGCGGTCAGCGAGGTCGAAGACACCGCCGACGTCGTGCTGCGGCACGCCTCCGGCGCCGTGAGCACCCTGTTCGCGACTGTGGCGAACGCGGTCGACTCCCCCGTCTCGATCGACATCGCCGCCGAGAACGCGGCGCTCCACCTGCGGGGCGACCTCACGGTGGCCTACCCGGGAGACCGTGAGGAGCGTTCATCGATCGATGCCGCCACGTCCTCCGGCCGCTCCTACTGGGGACCGTCGCACGCCGCGCTGATCGCCGACTTCTACGCCTCGCTCGAGCTGCCCGGCCCCTTCCCGATCGGCCCAGAGCAGGCCCTCGCCGTCCAGCAGGTCATCGCCGCCGTCTACGCGGCGAACGCCTGACCCCGTCCATCCGATCAGCACGAGGAGCACCATGAACCACACCGTCCGGCTGGGCATCATCGGACTCGGAGCACAGGGCAGCATGTACGCCACGATGATCGAGCGGGGCATGGTTCCTGCCATCACGATCGGGGCCGTCTGCGACGTCGACCCGGCCAAGGCGGAGCGGGCGGCCGAGCTCGGCGTCCCCTTCTTCGAGGACCTCCGGGACATGCTTGCCAGCGGAGCCGTGGATGCCGTGGTCACCTGCATCCCGCACTACCTGCACCCCGGGGTCGCGATCGAGGCGCTGGGACGGGGCTTCCACGTGCTGGTCGAGAAGCCGGCCGGGGTCTACGCGGCCCAGGTCCGCGAGCTCAACGACTTCGCTGCCCAACGCCCCGACCTCACCTTCGCGATCATGTTCAACCAGCGGACCAACCCGCTGTACCGCAAGGTCAAGGAGATCGTGGACGCCGGTGAGATCGGAGCGATCCGGCACACGAACTGGGTCATCACCACCTGGTGGCGCCCACAGGGCTACTACGACCAGAGCGCATGGCGCGCGACCTGGGGCGGCGAGGGCGGCGGCGTGCTCGTCAACCAGGCACCCCACCAGCTGGACCTGTGGCAGTGGATCTGCGGCGTGCCCGAGACCGTCTATGCCAAGGCCGCCTACGGGTTCCGGCGTGACATCGCAGTCGAGGACGAGGTCACGGTCATGGTCGACTACGGGCAGGGCGCGACCGGCGTTCTCGTCACGGCGACCCACGACCTCGTGGGTACCGACCGCTTCGAGATCCTCGGAGACCGGGGCAAGATCGTCATCGACGACTCGACGCGCGCGTCGGTGACCCGGCTGGTGGACGACGAGGTCGCGATCAGCAGGTCCATGGCACCCGAGGCGGTCAAGCGGCTGTTCGCCGGGGAGATCGACCTGGCGTCCATGTACACCACCGAGACCTTCGAGTTCTCCTCCGCGTGGGGCGAGCAGCACGCCGCCGTCCTGCAGAACTTCGCAGCCAACATCCTGGACGGCACCCCGCTGATCGCCCCCGGCTCCGACGGGCTGGCCGGCGTCCGGCTTGCCAACGCGATCCATCTGTCGAGCTGGCTGGGCCGCGAGGTTCCGATCGACGTCGACGAGGAGCTCTACCTCGCCGAGCTCAACGACCGGATCCGGGCCGAGGGCCTCTACCCGCTGCGGCCGTAGCCGACGGCACCGCGCCGGTCAGGCCGCCGCGATCTGGGCGGCGAGGTGACCCGCGCCGTAGCCGTTGTCGATGTTGACCACGGCGACGCCGGGACTGCAGGCGTTGAGCATGCCGAGGAGCGGCGCGAGACCGCCGAACGCGGCGCCGTAGCCCACCGAGGTCGGCACGGCGACGACGGGCGCGGAGACGAGACCGGACACGACGCTCGGCAGAGCCCCGTCCATGCCGGCGACCACGACGATCACGCGGGCGCTGCGCAGCTGGTCCAGCCGGGCGAGCACGCGGTGCAGCCCAGCCACGCCCACGTCCACCACCAGGTCAGCGGCCCGGCCGAGGTGACGTGCCGTGAGCAGTGCCTCGAGCGCGACCGGGAGGTCCGAGGTCCCAGCGCTCACCACCAGAACCTCACCGCCCGAGACCGCGGGAGGCTCGGACGGCCACGCGAGCAGTCGCGCGGTCTCGTCGTACGCCGCGCCGGGCAGCTCGGCGAGGACAGCCTGCGCGTGCGCGGGCGATGCCCTGGTGAACAAGGTCCGTGTGCCCGTGTCCGCGACCCGCCGGGCGATGAGCCGCACCTGATCGACCGACTTGGGCTCGCACAGCACGGCCTCGGGGTACCCGCGGCGCGCGGTCCGGTCATGGTCGAGGTGTGCGAGTCGTTCGAGCTCCGGCCCGGCCTTCCAGCTCCCGGCATGCTCGTCCGCGCTCCACGCGCCGCCGCGCTCAACCACGGCCGCCCCCGCCGTCGCGCGCGTCGTGCCCGGCGCAGCCAAGGCCCGCCTCCACGAGGGGAAGGGTGAAGGCACCCGACTGGAGGCCGCCGAGGTCGAGGGCGACGAAGCGGAAGCCGGCGGCCCGCACCGCGTTGCGCACCTCGGGCGCCCGCTCCGCGGCGAGCACGAGCTGGTCGGCCGGGAGCTCCACCCGTGCGACCTCGCCGTGGTGGCGCACCCGGCAGTCCGCGAAACCTAGATCGTGCAGGCCCTCCTCGGCCGCGTCGATCTGTGCGAGCTTGCCTGCCGTCACCTCCTCGAAGTGCGGCACGCGCGAGGCCAGGCACGGAGCCGCAGGCTTCTCCGCGACACCGAGCCCCAGCCGGCGCGCCATCCGCCGCACCATGGCCTTGCCGACCCCGGCGTCGGCCAGCGGCCGCAGGACGCGGTGCTCGGTGGCGGCACGCGCACCCGGACGGTCCGGACGCCGAGCGTCGTCGGCATTCTCCCCGAAGGCGACGGCTGCGAGGCCGAGCTCCGCGACCAGCTCGTCGTCGATCCGGGAGAAGAGCTCATCCTTGCAGTGGAAGCAGCGGTCCGGGCCGTTGGCCCGGTACGCCGGCACCTCGCCCTCACGGGTCCGGACCTCGACGACGCGCACGCCGATCTGGGCTGCGCTCGCGTGGGCCGCGCGGCGCTCACGCTCGGCGAGGCTGGGCGAGACGCCAAGGACGGCGATGACACCACCGGGGCCGAGTGCCCGTGCCGCGAGCGCCAGCAGCGTCGCGGAGTCGACCCCGCCGGAGTAGGCGACGCCGAGCGGGGCGCAGGATCGCACAGCCTCCATGACCGCGAGCATGGCCTGCTCGACCGGGTCAGGCACGGCGGCCGGACGCTCGCTCGGACCCCGCAGCACGGCGTCGTCGCCGGTTGGCACATCGGACACGGCCCGACCTCCTCGTGTGGACTCGCCGACCTGGAAGCGGCCGCACCCCATGATGCGAAGCCTCGGGCATGAAGTGGCAACTGGTTGCCAGTGGTTGTCACGAGCCCTAGCGTGTGGACCGTGACGACGACGCGCCCGCCCACCATCTACGACGTGGCGCTGCGCGCGGGCGTCGCACCGTCGACGGTCTCGCGGGCCCTCGCTCGCCCTGGCCGGGTGAGCGCGGCAACGGCTGAGCGCGTGCGACGCGCAGCCGCCGAGATCGGTTACCGTCGCTCGACCTTCGCGCCGGCTCTGCTCCAGGTGCCCACCAAGCTCCTCGCGATCATCGTGCCGGACATCACCAACCCGGTGTTCCACGAGGTGGTCCGCGGCGCCCAGGCCGCTGCGGACGAGCACGGGTACACCCTCGTGCTGCTGGACGCGCAGGAGTCGGACGTACGCGAGCGCGACGCGGCCCAGCAGTTCCTGTCCTCGGTCGAGGGCATGATCCTCACGAGCCCGCGCAGCTCCGACTCCACGATCCACGGGATCGCCAAGCAGCGACCCGTCGTCGTCCTGAACCGCTCGGTGCGCGGGCTGCCGGGCGTGGTGACGGACAACGCGAGGGGCTCGCGCAAGGCCGCCGAGCACCTCGGGGGCCTCGGGCACACCTCGGTGACCTACCTCGCGGGCCCGGAGAGCTCGTGGGCGGACGGCATGCGGTGGCGGGGGCTGCAGGAAGCCGGGGTCGACCTCGACATGACCGTGCGCCGCGTGGGTCCCAACGAGCCGACCGTCGCAGGCGGCGAGCAGGCGGCGCGCCAGTGGGCCCAGCACCCGACGTCCGCGGTTCTCGGATTCAACGACGTGATGGCGATCGGCTTCATCCGCGGGTTGCGCACGATGGGCCTGTACGTCCCCCGGGACGTGAGCGTGGTCGGGTTCGACAACAGCCGGACGGGCTCCCTGACCACACCCGCGCTGACCTCCGTGGCCACACCGCTGCGGGCGCAGGGCGCCACGGCGGTGAACAACCTCGTCGCGATCGTGCACGGCGCCAGGTCCTCGCAGGAGACCTCGGTGATGCCGGTCAAGCTGGTCGTGCGCGCCTCGAGCGCCGCTCGCGGCAACCGCCGCTGACGAACCGGATGAAGGCTGCGCGGCTCAGGCACCGCGGTGAAGCTCGTGCGCGGCCCTGCCCTCGAGCTTCGCCCTGGTCGACCACAGCCCGGCTGAGGGACTCGAGATGTAGAACACCCGCTCGCCGTCGGGCATCGTGTTCCACCCGTCTCGCATGACCGCGGGGTCATAGCGCCGCTGCGCCTCACCCAGGTCCAGGTACCGGTAGCCCACGGACTCGATCTCCTCGCGCGTGAGGCCGCCCGGCGCATAGGTGATGGTGAAGCGCCCCTCGGCCGAGCCGTGGATCAGATGAGCCGTGCCGTGCGGGATGTCCTGCATGTCCGCCTGCGTGCGGAACAGCTCGAGCACCTCGGCCTGCGGCCGGTAGCCGTACCTGCGGATCAGCGCATCGACCTCGGGCTGCTCCCCGAAGCGCTCGACCCCGGGAGCTATCACCACGAGCTCCCCGCCGTCGGCGATCGCCATCCGGGTGCGGTAGACCGCCTTGTTCGCCACCCAGGTCGCCCGGAACTCGTCGGGCTGCATCACCGCCACGATCTTGGCCACGGGCTCCTCGAACGTCGTGATGTTCTGCTCGCGCGAGGCCCGGGCTGCGTCGAGGTAGGTCTCGAGGTCGTCGCCGACGTAGACGCCGGTGTGCGCGAGGCGACCCTGGTCGTCGTAGTCCATGACCACCTGGAGGTAGACAGAGGGCAGGTCCGCGAGGAAGCGCTCCTCGGCGTAGTTGAAGCACGCGCGGACCGGGGTCAGGATGTTGCCCAGGTTGTTCTCGATCCCGTACACGGCCGAGGCCATGTGGGAGGCGCCGAGCAGGCGCTTGCCCCCGAGCCCGATGAAGTAGTTCTTGTTGTGGTTGGCGAACCCGAGCACCTCGTGCGGCACCACGTGTCCGACGTTGACGACCAGGTCCCACTCCTGCGTCGTCAGCATGGTGTTGAGGTCGATCGGCATCTCCCAGTCGACCGCGCCGCCCGTCTGCTCGCGCACGTACTCACGCGGCACGGTGCCGACGTTCGTCACGCCGCCCTTCCAGTCGTGCGCGTGGATCCGCTCCTCGGGCACCGAGCCGAACATCCGCACGTTCTCCTCCGGGGTGTGCGGCACGTGCTGACCGAGCGTCGGGATGAGATGGACCTCGGCGCCGAGCTCCGTGAAGCGGTGGAACAGGTGCTCCGTCATCCAGCCGACACCAGCGTGCGCCCGCGTCAGATCGGGCGGCAGCAGGAGGACTCGTCTCAGCTCGGCGATGTCCAGCCGCTCCTGCGACTCCACGACGAGCCGGTCGCACAGCGCCTCGATCTGCGGTCGGGTGATGAACCGGGCCTCTTCCTTGAACCACGTCATGCGCCTCACCGTAGGGTCACCTGCGCGCCGTGACCTAGGAACCGGCTCCTCCGCTGGCAAGACGTGGCAACCTCGTGACGATCCCTTCCGACGCTCGGCACCATGTCGGGATGGTGAACAGCTCGCGACCCGCGACCCTCCGCTCGCACCCCGACCGACTGTTCCCCGTGCAGAGCGAGGTCAGAGCCATCGCGCAGCGGTTGTACGCCCTGACCCGGGACCTGCCGATCATCTCCCCGCACGGGCACGTGCCCGCCCAGCTGCTCGTCGACGACGGCCCGTTCGCCGACCCGTCCTCGCTCCTGCTCGTCCCCGACCACTACGTGCTGCGCCTGCTGCACGCGGGCGGAACCGACCTGAGCGATCTGGGCCGGGGTGCCGAGGGCGTGCCGGACGAGGCGGCGTCCAGGCGGGTGTGGCAGATCTTCTGCGAGAACTACCACCTGTTCCGTGGGACACCCGTGCAGTACTGGTTCGACACGACCTTCACCGAGGCCTTCGGGATCCACGACGCACCGAGCAGGTCCACCGCCACGGCTCTCTACGACGCGGTCGCCGAGTCGCTCGCAACGCCGCAGTTCCGTCCTCGCGCGCTGTTCGACCGCTTCCGGATCTCGGCGCTGGCCACGACCGACGACCCGCTGGACGACCTGGCCGCTCACGCGGCCCTGGCAGCAGACCTCTCCTTCACCGGCCGCGTGCTGCCGACGTTCCGTCCGGACCGCTTCCTCGAGCCGGCCGGGCCCGAGTGGCCGAGCCTGGTGCAGGCCCTCGGCCGGGTGACCGAGACCGACACGGGCACGTACGCGGGCTACATCGAGGCCCTCGAGCTGCGCCGCGCGTACTTCAAGGCGCACGGGGCGGTCTCCTCGGACCACTCGCACCTCGACGCCGGCACGCAGCCGCTCGAGCCAGGCGACGCGCGGCGAATCTTCGCCTCCGCGCTGCGGGGCGAGGCGAGCGAGGCTGAGACCACGGCCTTCCGCAGGCACATGGTGTGCGAGATGGCGCGGATGGCAACCGAGGACGGGCTCGTGATGACCCTGCACCCGGCGGTGCGGCGCAACCACGACCCGCAGGGACTGGCTCGCTTCGGCACGGACATCGGGGCGGACATCCCGGTGGCAGCCGACTTCACCGAGCCGTTGCAGCCTCTGCTCGCACGCTACGGCAACCACCCGAACCTCCATCTGGTGGTCTTCACGATCGATGAGACCGTGTACTCGCGGGAGCTCGCGCCGCTGGCGGGGTACTACTCCTCCGTGTACGTCGGCGTGCCGTGGTGGTTCATCGACGCCCCCGAGGCGATCCGCCGGTTCCGCTCGGCCGTCACCGAGACCGCGGGCTTCTACCGCACCTCGGGCTTCATCGACGACACGCGCGCGTTCTTGTCCATCCCGACGCGGCACGACATGGCACGCCGGCTCGACGCCGGGTACCTCGCACAGCTGGTCGCCGAGCACCGCCTGCGCGAGGACGACGCGGCCGAGACCGCCGTGGACCTGGTCACCACGATCCCGACCTCGGTCTTCAAGCTGTGAGCGCCCAGGCCTCGCAGGCCGCCGCCGAGCCTCCCCGCCTCTCGCGGTTCGAGGGCTTCGGCCGGCCGGCCGCCCCGGTGCGGATCGTCCACCTGGGCCTCGGGAACTTCTTCCGGGCGCACCAGGCGTGGTACACGGACAGGGCGAGCGACGCGGACGGGTGGGGCATCGCGGCCTTCACGGGCAGGCGACCGGACACCGCGCGCGCCCTCGCACCGCAGGACGGGCTGTACGTGCTGATCGAGCGCGGCCCGCAGCAGGACCGCTTCGAGGTCATCGGGGCGCTCAGCGCCGTGCATGCCGCCGACGACCACGACTCCTTCCTGAACTACCTGCGCAACGAGGACACCGTCCTGGTCACCTTGACCGTGACCGAGGCAGGGTACGTGCGCGACGAGTCGGGGCACCTGGACGTGACGAACCTCTCGGTGGTGCACGACGTGCGAAGTCTGCGCCAGGACCCGACTGCCCCGGTGGTCACCGTTCCTGGTCGGCTCGTGGCCGGCCTGCTCGCACGCCAGGGCGCCGACGCCGGGGCCATCACGATCCTGCCCTGCGACAACCTGGCGGACAACGGCGCGGTAACCGCGACGGTCGTGCGTGAGCTCGCGGCCCTCGTCGGCCCTGGCATCTGCGCATGGATCGCCGAGAACGTCGAGTTCGCCACGTCGATGGTCGACCGCATCACCCCGGCGACGACGGATGCGGACCGGGCCGAGGTCAGGCGCGAGTGCGGGGTGGACGACGCCGCGCCCGTCCCGACGGAGCCCTTCTCCGAGTGGGTCATCCGCGGGCGCTTCGAGGCGGGCCGGCCTCGATGGGAGGACGCCGGCGCGCTGCTGGTCGAGGACGTCGAGCCGTACGAGCGCCGCAAGCTGCTGCTGCTCAACGGCTCGCACTCGCTGCTGGCCTATGCGGGGTCGATCCTCGGCCACGCCACGGTCGCCGACGCGATCGCCGATCCCCGGTGCCGGGACTGGGTCGAGCAGTGGTGGCAGGACGCGACGCCCAGCATGACCGTTCCGGCGGCCGATGTCCTGCGGTACCGCGAGGCCCTGCTCACCCGCTATGCGAACCCGCGGATCCGCCACCTCCTGGCGCAGATCGCCTCGGACGGTTCGCAGAAGCTCCCGCTGCGCACCGTGCCCGTGCTCCTCGCCGAGCGCGAGCACGGCCGGCTGCCGCTCGGGGCCGTCACCACGATCGCCGCGTGGATCGCCCACCTGCGCGGCGCGGGGGCTCCCGTGCACGACGTCGCAGCGGACGTGTGGGTCCCGCGCGCGGCGGGAACGCCGCGGTCGGCCGCCGAGCGCGTGCTCACCGCGTTGGCGCCCACGCTGGCGGGTGACGATGAGCTGCTGAACGCGCTCACCGCCCGGGTGGAGGACTTCGAAGACCTCGCGCGGCGGTAGCGGTGGGAGCCGTCGCTCGCTTCGCTCCCTCCTCCCAAATCCCGCAGCACTCAGATAACGACGTAGGGCCCCGCCGAAAAACATGGCGAGACCCTACGTCGTTGGCGGTAGCGGTGGGATTTGAACCCACGGTGGACTTTCACCCACACACGCTTTCGAGGCGTGCTCCTTAGGCCGCTCGGACACGCTACCTCG
>JBQGOU010000032.1:0-16350 GCA_052086865.1 Cellulomonadaceae bacterium | reverse complement strand
CTGTGAACCGTCCCCGGTCGACCCGGGTGCACCACGCCCGCCCCACTAGACTGGGTCGCCGGCCCCAACCAGCACCGCTCGGAAGGCACTGATGTCCCAGGAAGAGAACGCCGCGCTGTCCCCGGTGGACGCCGCGGGCATCGACGCGGCCGTCGACGCCGGCCTTGCGGCCGTCGCCCAGGCCACGACGCTCGATGAGCTCAAGGAGGCACGGCTCGCCCATCTCGGTGACCGCAGCCCGCTTGTGCTCGCCAACCGCCAGATCGGCTCGCTCGACGGACCGGACAAGGCCCGGGCCGGCAAGCTGCTCGGCCCCGCGCGCGGGCAGCTCAGCAAGGCCGTCGCCGCGCGGACCGCCGAGCTCGAGGCCGAGCGCGACGCGCAGGTGCTGGTCACCGAGGCCGTCGACGTGACGCTGCCCACCGACCGGGCACCGCGGGGGGCCCGCCACCCCCTGCAGACCCTCCAGGAGCGGGTCGCCGACTTCTTCGTCGCAATGGGCTGGGAGATCGCCGAGGGCCCCGAGGTCGAGGCCGAGTGGTTCAACTTCGACGCGCTCAACTTCGGACCGGACCACCCCGCCAGGCAGATGCAGGACACGTTCTTCGTGGCCGACTCCCACGGCGGCCCGGACTCGGGCCTGGTGCTGCGCACGCACACCTCGCCCGTCCAGGCGCGCACCCTGCTCGAGCGCGACCTTCCGCTGTACATCGCGTGCCCGGGCAAGGTCTTCCGCACCGACGAGCTCGATGCCACGCACACCCCCGTGTTCCACCAGGTCGAAGGACTCGCCGTGGACAAGGGCCTGACGATGGCGCATCTGCGCGGCACCCTTGACCACTTCGCCCGCGCCATGTTCGGCCCGGATGCGCGCACACGGCTGCGGCCCTCGTTCTTCCCCTTCACCGAGCCCAGCGCCGAGATGGACCTGTGGTTCCCGCAGAAGAAGGGCGGGCCGGGATGGATCGAGTGGGGCGGGTGCGGCATGGTCAACCCCAACGTGCTGCTGGCCGCAGGAATCGACCCCGACGAGTACACCGGCTTCGCCTTCGGAATGGGCATCGAACGCACCCTGATGCTGCGCCACGCCATCGCTGACATGCACGACATGGTGGAGGGCGACGTCCGCTTCTCCCGCCAGTTCGGGACGGAGATCTGATGCCGAACATCGCCCTGGGATGGCTCGCCGACCACGTCGAGCTTCCCGCCGACCTCACCGCGGCCCAGCTCGCCGCCGACCTCGTGCGCGTCGGCCTCGAGGAGGAGACGATCCACGGCGCCGGCGTGACCGGACCCGTCGTCGTCGGCCAGGTGCTCGAATGCGTGCCTGAGCCGCAGAAGAACGGCAAGACGATCAACTGGTGCCAGGTCGACGTCGGCGCGTTCAACGCGCCCGACGACGCCGGGAACCCGACGGCGCCGCGCGGCATTGTCTGCGGTGCGCACAACTTCGGCGTGGGCGACCGCGTCGTCGTGGCACTGCCGGGCGCCGAGCTACCCGGCCCGTTCCCGATCTCCGCGCGCAAGACTTACGGGCACGTGTCCGACGGCATGATCTGCTCGGCGCGTGAGCTGGGACTGGGCGAGGACCACGACGGCATCATCGTGCTCTCCCGGTTCGGCTACGACGAGGCCCACGGCTACGACACGACCCCGGGCACCGACGCGCTCGCGCTGCTGGGCCTTGCGGACGAGGTCCTCGAGATCAACGTCACCCCGGACCGCGGCTACTGCTTCTCGATGCGTGGTGTGGCCCGCGAGTACGCGCACTCCACCGGTGCGGCCTTCACCGATCGTGGGCTTCGTGCGGACCTGCCTGCGGCGACGGAGGACGGCTTCGCCGTCGAGGTCGACGACAACACCCCGATCGGCGGCGCCGTCGGCTGCGACCGTTTCGTCACCCGCATCGTGCGCGGCATCGACCCCGAGGCCACCTCGCCCGCCTGGCTGCAGCGCCGGCTGACCCAGGCCGGGATGCGTCCCATCTCGCTCACGGTGGACGTGACCAACTACGCCATGCTCGACCTCGGGCAGCCATTGCACGCCTACGACCTGGCGTCGCTGGCCGCACCGATCGTCGTGCGCCGCGCCCGGGCGGGCGAGCGCCTGACGACGCTGGATGACGTCGAGCGCGCCCTGGACACCCAGGACCTGCTCATCACCGACTCCGACGGCGGCCGTGGCGAGCGTGTCCTCGGCCTGGCCGGCGTCATGGGTGGGGCCTCCACCGAGGTCGGCCCGACGACCCGGGACGTGCTGATTGAGGCGGCCCACTTCGACCCCGTGTCGATTGCGCGGACCTCCCGCCGGCACAAGCTGCCCAGCGAGGCCGCCAAGCGCTTCGAGCGCGGCGTGGATCCCCGGCTCGCGCCCGTCGCCGCGCAGCGCGTGGTCGATCTGCTCGTCGAGCTCGGGGGAGGCGTGGCCGACCCCGCGGTCAGCGACCTCGATGCTGTGCCGCAGCCGACGTCGTTCCTGTTCGCGCTGTCCGAGCCCGTGCGTCTCGTGGGGGTGCCCTACACCCCGGAGCAGGTCACGGGCGCCCTCGAGCAGATCGGGTGCACCCTGGCACCGACCGCTTCCGACGGCGTCGTCGAGGTCACCCCGCCCTCGTGGCGGCCGGACCTGACGGGCTCGGCGGATCTGGTCGAGGAGGTCGCGCGTCTGGTCGGCTACGACCAGATCCCGTCCACCCTGCCCGTCGCGCCGGCGGGCCGTGGACTCACGGACGCGCAACGTGCGCGCCGCTCGGTGGCGCGCGCCCTGGCTGACGCCGGCCTGGTCGAGGTGCTCAGCTACCCCTTCGTCGGCTCGGCGCAGCTCGACGAGCTCGGGATCCCGGCCGACGACGACCGCCGGGCCGCCTTGCGGCTGGTTAACCCCATCTCCGAGGCGCAGCCCCTGCTGCGCACCGACCTGCTGACCACGCTGCTCGCCACCGCGCGGCGCAACGTCGCCCGGGGCAACGAGGACGTGGCGGTGTTCGAGACCGGGCTGGTCACCCGCCCCGTCGTGGGTGCCCCCGTTGCCCCGAGCCTGCCGCTGGGGCACCGTCCGAGCGACGAGGACCTCGCCAAGGTGCAGGCCTCCGTGCCGGCCCAGCCGCGGTTCGTGGCCGGTGTGCTCTCCGGCAACGCTGTTCCCGCCGGCTGGTGGGGGCCTGGCCGGGCGGTGCAGTGGACCGACGCGTTCGAGGCGGTCCGTGTGGTGGCCCGCACGGTTGGCGTCGAGCTGACGGTCGAGGCGGCCGTGCGCGCACCCTGGCACCCGGGGCGCTGTGCGCGACTGGTGCTCGCTGACGGCACCGTGGTGGCGCACGCCGGCGAGCTGCACCCCAAGGTCGTCGAGACGCTCGGCCTGCCGGCACGGACGGTCGCGTTCGAGGCGGACCTCGACGCGATCATGGACGCGGCGGGCGGACCCGTGCAGGCGACGGCCGTCTCCCCGTTCCCCGTGGCGAAGGAGGACCTCGCGCTGGTGGTGGACGAGTCCGTCACGGCCGCGCAGGTCCTCGCCGCGATCGAGGACGGCGCCGGGGAGCTGCTCGAGTCCGCGCGGCTGTTCGACGTGTTCCGCGGCGAGCAGCTGGGCGAGGGCAAGAAGTCGCTCGCGTTCTCGCTGCGCCTGCGGGCCGCCGATCGCACGCTGACCGCGCAGGACAGCGTGACCGTGCGCGACGCCGCGGTCGCCGCAGCCGCGCGCCTGGGCGCCACGCTGCGAGCCTGAGCACCTCAACCCCGCGCCACATCGCGGATTCCGCGCGTGGGCGGGTTCACGGTGGTCCAGCGCGCGGATTCCGCGCATAGGACCCCTATTTGCCGTCCAGCGCGCGGATTCCGCGCCCCGGAGTGGCGGTGGAGACGACCACCGCGACGGCGGAGGGCTGGTGTCCGTGCGCCACGGCTGGATCTGGTCGCGCGCCACCGGCCCAAGGCGTCCGATGCGGGCGTCGCACGGCGCACGGAGTTGAGGCATCTCGTGAGCGCTATGATCAGGCAGTTGAGCGCAGCGGGGCGCTCTCATGAGCGGAGGTGCTCCGGGTGATCAGGCCGTTGGCGAAGGCCGCCCGGGCGGTCCTGTTGCTGCTGCTGAGTGGTCTGCTGCTGAGCGCCTGTTCGTCCGAGGAGGTCGGGTTCGGCGCTCCCGCTCAGCCCTCGACCGGGGCGTACGGCGGATTGCGAGGTGCCCTCACGGGATCGGTGGTCGTGCAGAGCAACGGCTGCGTCGATCTCGACCTGGGCGTCGAGGGGCTGCGCTGGATTGTGTGGCCCTCCACTGCGGAGGTGGATGAGGGCCAACCCTTGTTCGACGGCCGTCCCGTGGCGGGCGGCGTCGTTCTCGCCGGTTTGGGCGCACTCGCTGAGGCCGACGTGCTCCCCGGCTGGTCCGAGGATGACAGCTACTTCGGGTCGTTCGGCCGCTACTGCGCAGCAGATGTTCACGGGGTCGTCATCTTCGACTCCGTCGCCATCGGTCCTTAGGCGGGAACGCGCCCAAACGCGCCCATAGGCGCGACCGTCTGGATCGCGGATTCCGCGCAGGGGACCTCTATGAACCGTCCAGCGTGCGGATTCCGCGCGTGGGACCCCCATTAACCGACCAGCGCGCGGATTCCGCGCCGCAGTCAGGGGATGAGCACAACCTTGCCGGTGGTGGCGCGACCCTCGAGGGCCCGATGGGCCTCGGCCGCCTCGGCGAGCGGGAGCTCGAGGCCGATGCGCACGTCGAGCGTTCCGGCGCGCACCGCACCGAACAGCTCCTCGGCGCGCCAGACGAGCTCCTCGCGAGTGGCCGTGTAGTCGCCGAGGGTAGGCCGTGTGACGAAGACCGAGCCCGCGGCATTGAGGCGCTGCGGGTCGACCGGGGGGACGGGTCCCGACGCCGCTCCGAACAGCACGAGCGTGCCGCGCCGGCGCAGCGAGGCGAGCGAGGCGTCGAAGGTGGTGCGGCCCACGCCGTCGTACACCACATGCGCACCGCGGCCCTCGGTCAGGCCCCGGACGGCAGCCGGCAGCTCGGCCGTGAGGTCGGCGAACTCGTCGTAGCGCAGCACCTCGGCCGCGCCGGCACCCCGGGAGAGCTCGGCCTTGGCAGCCGTGGACACCGTGGTGATCACCCGCGAGCCGCGGGCCGTGGCGAGCTGGGTGGCGAGCAACCCGACGCCGCCGGCCCCGGCGTGCAGCAACACGTCGTCGCCCTCGGCGACGGGGTAGGTCGAGGCGATCAGGTAGTGCGCGGTCATTCCCTGCAGCGGCAGCGCCGCGGCCAGCGTCAGGTCGACGCCGTCGGGCACGGGCAGCGTCTGGTCCGCGCGGACCACGACGGCGCCTGCATAGGACCCGGGTGCGTTGGCCCACGCGACCCGGGAGCCGACGGCAAGGCCGAGCCCCTCGGTGCCCGGACCCAGCTCGCGGACCGTGCCGGCGCCCTCGGACCCGACGATGTGCGGGTACGGCATCGGATAGAGACCCGAGCGGCGATAGGTGTCGATGAAGTTCACGCCGACGCCGGCCACGTCGACCAGCACCTCACCGGGGCCAGGGCTGGGGTCCGGTCGCTCCACGTACTCCAGGACCTCGGGTCCGCCAGCCTGTGTCGCCTCGATCGCATGCATAGCACCAGCGAAGCACACCGAGGCCGCGGGGGGAACCCGTGCAGGTCCCGTGTCGCCTCCGGGAATCGTCCGTCGGGGACCGCGGCGGATGTCCACGGACCGGAAGTCCCATATCGGGTTACGCGGGCGTAGGTTACGGTGCCGTAGGTAAGCATTGTCGAGCTCTGCGAGGACCCATGCCCTGCACGTGTGCCACCCCTGCCACCACGGCGACCGGGCTGCCGGCCACGGCGCTGGTCTCCGGCGAACCGTCGCAGGCGACCGAGGCGTTCCGTGCGGCACGCGACCTGCTCCTGGCCCGGCGCGAGGACTACGACGCCGCAGTCGCCGACTTCACGTGGCCCGAGCTGACGCACTTCAACTACGCGCTCGACTGGTTCGACGTCGTGGCCACCGAGCCGGCGACTGCCGAGCGGGTCGCGCTGTGGTTGGTGGAGGAGGACGGTGCGCAGCAGCGCCTGACCTACGCGGACCTGCGTGAACATTCCAACCGTGCGGCGAACTGGTTCCGGGAGCTCGGCGTCGAGCGCGGCGATCGGGTGCTGCTCGTGCTGGGCAACCAGGTCGAGCTCTGGGTCGCGGCACTCGCTCTGATCAAGATCGGCGCGGTGATGATGCCGACGACGACGCTTGCGGGTGCGGTCGAGCTCTCCCAGCGGATCACGCTGGGCGGGGTGCGTGCCGTGGTCGCGCGCGCCGCCGACACCGCGCGCTACGGAGAGATCGCGGCGGAGGTCCTGGACGGGGTGCTCCTGGTCTCCGCGGGGGAGCCGGCGCCGGGGTGGACGGACCTCGCGGGTGCCCAGACGGCCGCGCCGGAGTTCACGGCGGACGCGCCCACCCGCGCGCACGACCCGCTGTTCCTCTACTACACGTCGGGAACCACGGCCGAGGCCAAGCTGGTCGAGCACTCCCACGTGTCCTACACGATCGGGCACCTGTCCACCATGTACTGGGTCGGCGTGCAGCCGGGGGACGTGCACCTGAACATCTCTTCGCCGGGGTGGGGCAAGCACGCGTGGTCGAACTTCTTCGCGCCCTTCCACGCCGGGGCGACGGTGTTCCTGTTTAACTACCACCGCTTCGACGCCCAGCGCCTGCTCGCGGAGATGGGCCGGGCGGGCGTGAGCAGCTTCTGCGCCCCGCCGACGGTGTGGCGCATGCTCATCCAGGCGGACCTGACCCGGCTGACCAATCCGCCCACCACCGTCGTCGGCGCGGGGGAGCCGCTCAACCCCGAGGTGATCTCCCAGGTGCGGGACGCCTGGGGCGTGACGATCCGCGACGGCTACGGGCAGACCGAGACGACCCTGCAGATCGGGAACACCCCCGGGCAGGAGATCAAGCCCGGATCCATGGGCCGCCCCGCTCCCGGCTACCCCGTGGTGCTGGTGGACCCCGACAGCGGGGAGCTGGTGACCGAGCCCGGGCGCCACGGCGAGATCTGCCTCGACCTCGCCGCGCGCCCGCTCGGGCTGACCAACGGCTACCGCGGAGACGACGCCCGCACAGCCGAGGCGATGCGCGACGGGTACTACCACTCGAGCGACGTCGCCTGGGCGGACGAGGACGGGTACATCACCTACGTCGGGCGCACGGACGACGTGTTCAAGGCCAGCGACTACCGGATCTCCCCGTTCGAGCTCGAGAGCGCGCTGCTCGAGCACCCGTGGGTGCGCGAGGCCGCCGTCGTGCCCTCACCGGACCCGCTGCGCCTCGCGGTGCCCAAGGCGTACGTCTCGCTCGTCGATGGGGTGGTCGCGGACGAGGAGACCGCCCGCAGCCTCTTCGAGCACTCGCGGGCGCGGCTCTCGCCGTACAAGCGCATCCGCAGGCTCACGTTCACCCAGACGCTGCCCAAGACGATCTCGGAGAAGATCCGGCGCGTGGAGCTGCGCGCGCTCGAGCGGGAGATCTACGACGCGCTGGCCGACGGCGCCGTGCCCGAGGGGGAGTTCCGCGGCTGAGCGCCCGGTGGACCGGGTCATGCGCATGACTGTATGGTTATGCGTATGAGTATCACCGTGGCCGTCGCCGGCGCCAGTGGCTATGCCGGGGGCGAGGCCCTGCGGCTGCTCGCCGCCCACCCCGAGGTCGAGATCGGCGCCCTGACCGCGCACTCCAGCGCGGGTGCCCGGCTCGGCTCGGTGCAGCCGCATCTGCTCGCGCTGGCGGACCGAGTGCTCCAGCCGACGACGGCGGACGCGCTCGCGGGCCACGACGTCGTCGTGCTCGCGCTGCCACACGGTGCGTCGGGAGAGATCGCCGCGCAGCTGCCCGACGACGTCCTGGTGATCGACCTCGGCGCGGATCACCGGCTCGCCGACGCCGCGGACTGGACCGCATACTACGGCACCGAGCACGCGGGGACCTGGCCGTACGGGATGCCGGAGCTGATCGTCGGGCCCGACGGCGCCCGGCAGCGGGCCCGGCTGTTCGGCGCCCGGCGCGTGGCCGTCCCCGGCTGCAACGTCACCGCCGTGACACTGGGCCTGCAGCCGGGGATCGCCGCCGGCCTGATCGACCCGATCGACCTGGTCGCGGTGCTCGCCAACGGCTACTCGGGGGCGGGCAAGTCCCTCAAGGCGCACCTGCTCGCGGCCGAGGCCCTGGGCTCTGCCCATCCCTACGCCGTCGGCGGCACGCACCGGCACATCCCCGAGATCGCGCAGAACCTGCGCAGCGCCGGCGCGCAGGAGGTCACCATCTCCTTCACCCCCACACTCGTGCCGATGTCTCGCGGCATCCTCGCCACGGCGACGGCCCGGCTCCTCGACCCGGCGACCAGCGACGAGCAGGTGCGTGCGGCATGGGCCGACGCCTACGCCGGCGAGAGCTTCGTGCACCTGCTTCCCCGCACGAACGACGGCCTCGTCTGGCCGACGACGGCCATGACCCTGGGCGCCAACACCGCGCTCGTCCAGGTGACCGTCGATCGCCAGGCTGGGCGGGTCGTCACCGTCACCGCGATCGACAACCTGGTCAAGGGAACCGCAGGGGCGGCCGTGCAGTCCATGAACCTCGCCCTGGGCCTGCCCGAGGACGCGGGGCTCACCACCCTCGGCCTCGCCCCGTGACCGCGGCGCGCGCCGCCGCCCGCTCGTCCGCCACCTGCAAGGAGTCGCCATGACCGTCACCACCCCTCGGGGCTTCAGGGCCACCGGCGTGGCCGCCGGCCTGAAGTCCACCGGCCGGCCCGACGTCGCCCTCGTCGTCAACGACGGACCGCTGACCACCGCGGCGGCCGTGTTCACGACCAACCGCGTGCAGGCCGCACCCGTGGTGTGGTCCCGGCAGGCCGTCGCCGACGGCGTGGCCACGGCTGTGGTCCTCAACTCGGGCGGTGCGAACGCGTGCACCGGGCCGCAGGGCTTCGCCGACACCCACCGCACTGCGGAGCACACAGGCGCGGTGCTGGACACGTCGGCCGGTGACGTGCTGGTCTGCTCCACCGGCCTGATCGGCGCGCGCCTCGACATGACGGCGCTGCTCGACGGCGTCGACGCTGCGGCGCAGGCGCTGTCCGCCGGCGGCGGCGCGGACGCCGCGCTCGCGATCATGACCACCGACACGGTGCCCAAGAACGTCGTCGTCGAACGCGCCGGGTGGAGCGTGGGCGGCATGGCCAAGGGCGCGGGGATGCTCGCCCCCGGCCTCGCGACGATGCTGTGCGTGCTGACCACCGACGCCGCCGTCGACCCCGAGACCGCGGATGCCGCGCTGCGGACCGCGACCGCGGCGACCTTCGACCGTGTGGACTCCGACGGCTGCATGTCCACCAACGACACGGTGGTCCTGCTCGCCTCGGGCGCGAGCGGGGTGGCGGTGAGCCTCGCCGACCTGACCGAGGCGGTCACGAGCGCGTGTGCCACCCTGGCCCGCGCCCTGGTTGCCGACGCCGAGGGCGCGAGCCACGACGTGGCCGTACGCGTGGTGAACGCCACCACCGAGGACGCCGCCCTCGCCGTCGCCCGTGCGGTGACCCGGTCCAACCTCTTCAAGGCGGCCGTGTTCGGCAACGACCCGAACTGGGGGCGGGTGCTGTCCGCCGTCGGCACCGTCCCGCCCGAGGTCGCCCCGTACGAGGCGGACCGTCTCGACGTGTCCATCAACGGCGTCCAGGTGTGTCTCGCCGGGGGAGTCGGGGCGGACCGCTCGCTCGTCGACCTTGCCGCGAGCCGCGAGGTGAACGTGCTCATCGACCTGCACGCGGGCACCGCCGAGGCCACGATCTGGACCAACGACCTCACGCACGACTACGTCCACGAGAACAGCGCGTACTCCTCATGAGCGACATGCCCCCCGTCCCGGAGGACTTCGTCTTCGACACCCGCAGGGACCTGCGTGCGGACCAGAAGGCCGAGGTCCTCATCGAGGCGCTGCCGTGGCTGCAGGAGTTTGCGGGCGCGCTCGTGGTTATCAAGTACGGCGGCAACGCCATGATCGACGACGGGTTGAAGGCGGCCTTCGCGCAGGACATGGTGTTCCTGCGCCAGGTCGGGTTGCACCCCGTCGTCGTGCACGGCGGTGGGCCGCAGATATCGGCCATGCTGGACCGGCTCGGCATCGCCTCGGAGTTCCGCGGCGGGCTGCGCGTAACCACGCCCGAGGCCATGGACGTGGTTCGCATGGTGCTCACGGGCCAGGTCTCGCGCGAGCTGGTGGGGCTCATCAACGCCCACGGGCCCTTCGCCGTCGGGCTCTCGGGGGAGGACGGCGGGTTGCTGCAGGCGGAGCGCCGCACCGCGCTCGTGGACGGCGAACCGGTCGACGTCGGACTCGTGGGCGACGTCGTGCACGTCGACCCGTCCGCGGTGCGCGACCTGCTCGACGCCGGCCGCATCCCCGTCGTCTCGACAATCGCCCCGGACCTGTCCGATCCCACCCAGGTGCTCAACGTCAACGCGGACACCGCCGCCGCCGCGCTCGCGGTCGCCCTCGGCGCCACCAAGCTCATCGTGCTCACCGACGTGGAGGGGCTGTACGCGAACTGGCCGGACCCGGCCAGCCGCATCACCCGGATCCCCGTCAGCGAGCTGCGTGCCATGCTGCCCTCCCTCGAGGCCGGCATGGTCCCCAAGATGGAGGCGTGCGCCCGTGCGGTGGCCGGCGGGGTGTCCCGGGCCACCGTGCTGGACGGGCGGGTGCCGCACTCGGTGCTGCTCGAGGTGTTCACCGTCGAGGGGCTCGGGACGATGGTCGTGCCCGATCCGGGCGCGGCCAGTGCACAGGGAGCGAGCGCATGAGCGCACTGATCGGACCGGGCGCAGGCCCCGGCGCCGAGGCCCAGCTCGTGGCCTCGGACGACATGGCGCACTGGACCCAGCGCTACGCCGGCGCCGTGATGGACACGTTCGGCCCACCCGCGCGCGTGCTCGTGCGCGGCGACGGCGTCGAGGTGTGGGACGCGGACGGGCGGCGCTACCTCGACCTGCTCGCGGGCATCGCCGTCAATGCGCTCGGCCACGCCCACCCGACGCTGACGGCGGCGATCAGTGCCCAGCTGGGCACGCTCGGCCATGTGTCCAACTTCTTCGGCACCCCGACGCAGATCGCGCTCGCCGAACGGCTTCTGGAGATCACCGGGGCGCCGGAGGGCTCGCGCGTGTTCTTCGCCAACTCGGGCACCGAGGCCAACGAGGCGGCCGTGAAGATCACCCGCCGCAACCGGCGCCCGGACGGCGGTCCGCGCACGCGGTTGCTCGCCCTCGAGGGGGCGTTCCACGGCCGGTCGCTCGGCGCGCTCTCGCTGACGTCCAAGGCTGCCTACCGCGAGCCCTTCGAGCCGCTGCCCGGCGGCGTCGAGTTCCTGCCCTTCGGGGACATCGTCGCGCTCGAGGCGGCATTCGCCACCGCGGGCGCGGATGTGTCCGCCCTGGTTCTCGAGCCCATCCAAGGGGAGGCCGGCGTGCGCCGGCACCCCGCCGGCTACCTGCGCCGCGCCCGTGAGCTCACGGCGCAGCACGGTGCCCTGCTCGTTGTGGACGAGGTGCAGACCGGCGCCGGGCGCACCGGGCACTGGCTGGCGATCGCCGATCCGGAGATCGGCGAGGGCGTGGTGCCCGACGTCGTCACCCTCGCCAAGGGCCTGGGCGGCGGCTTCCCGATCGGCGCGACGATTGCGTTCGGCCCCCGGGCCGCGACCCTGCTGGCACGCGGACAGCACGGCACGACCTTCGGGGGGAACCCGGTGGCCGCCGCGGCGGCCCTGGCCACGATCGGCGTCATCGAGCGTGACGGTCTGCTGGCTCACGTGCGCACCCTCGGCCAGCGGTGGCGCGCCGAGCTCGCCGGAACCGGCAACCCCATCGTGGCGGATGTGCGCGGCGCCGGCCTGCTCCTGGCGGTCGAGCTCACACGACCCGTGGCCGCCGAGCTCGCTGCCGCAGCGCTCGAGGCCGGCTTCATCGTCAACCCGGTGCGACCGACGTCGATCCGCCTCGCCCCACCCCTGATCCTCACCGCCCAGCAGGCCGGCACCTTCGTGGACTTCCTGCGCGACTACACCCCGAAGGAGCCCGCATGACCCGGCACTTCCTGCGCGACGACGATCTGAGCCCTGCCGAGCAGCGCGAGGTGCTCGAGCTCGGCCTCGCGTTCCAGGCCGACCGCTTCGTGCGCACGCCGCTGCGCGGGCCCCGCGCGGTGGCGGTGATGTTCGACAAGCCGTCGACACGGACCCGCGTGTCCTTCTCGGTGGGTGTTGCCGAGCTCGGCGGCTACCCCCTGGTCGTGGACGCCGTCGGCACCCAGCTCGGGCGCGGCGTGCCGATTGCCGACACCGCCCCCGTCCTGGACCGCCAGTGCGCGGCCATCGTGTGGCGCACCTTCGGCCAGGAGCGCGTCGAGG
Organism: Cellulomonadaceae bacterium; assembly: GCA_052086865.1. GTDB lineage: Bacteria > Actinomycetota > Actinomycetes > Actinomycetales > Cellulomonadaceae > Flavimobilis. Next base: position 3,886 of record JBQGOU010000032.1, on the reverse strand, counting down.
AGATGGCGTCGGCGTCCCGGGTGCCCGTGGTCAACGCCCTGACCGACGAGTTCCACCCGTGCCAGATCCTCGCCGACCTACTCACGATCGCCCAGCACCGCGGCGGCGTCGGGGGGGTGGCCGGTCAGACGCTGACCTATCTCGGCGACGGTGCGAACAACATGTCCCACTCCTACCTGCTGGGCGGGGCGACCGCCGGGATGCACGTGCGCATCGGCACCCCGGAGAGCTACCCGCCCGCAGCCGACGTCGTGGCCAGGGCCCGGGAGATCGCCGCCGCCACAGGCGGCTCGATCACTGTCACCGCTGACCCGCGCGCCGCCATCGCCGGAGCCGACGCCGTGGCGACGGACACCTGGGTCTCGATGGGCCAGGAGGCGCAGAGCCTGGAGCGGGAGCGACCCTTCGTGCCCTTTGCGCTGGACGCGGAGCTGCTGGCGCATGCGGCGCCGGACGCCATCGTGCTGCACTGCCTGCCCGCCTACCGCGGCAAGGAGATCAGCGCGGAGGTCCTGGACGGTCCGCAGTCCGTGGTCTGGGACGAGGCCGAGAACAGGCTGCACGCCCAGAAGGCCCTGCTGACCTGGTTGCTGGAGTCGGCATGACCACCCCGGCGAGCTCCCCGATGACGAAGGCGGCGCGCCATGCGCGCATCCGGCGGCTGCTCGCCGGGCACGTGGTCGGGTCGCAGTCCGAGCTCGCCCGCATGCTCGCCGACGACGGTGTCCAGGTCACCCAGGCCACGCTGTCGCGCGACCTCGTCGAGCTCGGCGCCCAGAAGGTCCGGACTGCTGCGGGCGTCTCCGTCTACGCGGTGCCCGGCGAGGGCGGGGACCGCAGCCTGCGCGAGCCGGGCACGGAGTCCTTCGCAGGCCGCCTGGCGCGCGTGTGCCAGGAACTTCTCGTCTCTGCGGAGAGCTCGGGCAATCTCGTCGTGCTCCGCACCCCGCCGGGGGCCGCCCCCGACCAGGCCGCCCCCCCCCCCCCGGCGGCGCCCCCCGCCCGGCAGGGCCCCCAAGCGGGGGGCGACCCCCCTCAGCACGTCGCCCGCGCCGAGCAGGACGCCGCCGAGGTCGCGGATCGCTTCCTCGCGCTGGCCGAAGGCGTCTGACTCTCCCGACCTGCGAGAATCGTCCTCGCGAACCCGAACCTGGAAGGCACCCATGAGCGACGCAACCACCCCCGACGGCGGCACGCCGGTGAGCCTGTGGGGCGGCCGGTTCTCCGGCGGCCCTGCCGACGCGCTCGCGGCCCTGAGCCAGTCGACCCAGTTCGACTGGCGGCTCGCCCAGGTCGACGTGGCCGGCTCTCGCGCGCACGCCCGTGTGCTGCACGGCGCAGGGCTGCTCGACGACGCCGAGCTGGCCGGCATGCTCGCGGCCCTCGACCGGCTCTCCGCGGACGTCGCGTCCGGCGCGTTCCGGCCCGAGCCGGGCGACGAGGACGTGCACACCGCGCTCGAGCGGGGCCTGATCGAACGGGCCGGGGTAGACCTGGGCGGCAAGCTGCGCGCCGGGCGCTCGCGCAACGACCAGATCGCCACGCTTGTGCGGATCTACCTGCGCGAGCAGGCGCGGCACCTGGCGGCCGGGCTGCTCGACGTCGTCGACGCGCTTGTCGCGCAGGCCGCCGCGCACCCGGGCGCCCCGATGCCCGGACGCACCCACCTGCAGCACGCCCAGCCCGTCCTGCTGGCGCACCACCTCCTGGCGCACGCCTGGCCGCTGATGCGCGACGTGGAGCGCTGGGTCGACTGGGACCGGCGCGCGGCGGTCTCGCCCTACGGCTCCGGTGCGCTTGCGGGCTCCTCGCTGGGCCTTGACCCCGCTGCGGTGGCGGCCGAGCTGGGCTTCGACGGCCCGGTGGCCAACTCGATCGACGGAACCGCCAGCCGTGACGTGGTCGCCGAGTTCGCCTTCGTGGCCGCGATGGCCGGGGTTGACCTGTCCCGCTTCGCGGAGGAGATCATCCTGTGGGCCACCAAGGAGTTCGGCTTCGTGCGCCTCGACGACGCGTACTCCACGGGGTCGAGCATCATGCCGCAGAAGAAGAACCCGGACGTCGCCGAGCTGGCCCGCGGCAAGGCGGGGCGGCTGGTCGGTGACCTGGTCGGCCTGCTGACCACCCTCAAGGGTCTGCCGCTTGCGTACAACCGCGACCTGCAGGAGGACAAGGAACCGGTCTTCGACCAGATCGACCAGCTGACGGTGCTGCTGCCGGCGTACGCGGGCATGGTGGCCACCCTGACGTTCCACACGGACCGCATGGCCGAGCTCGCCCCGCAGGGCTTCTCGTTGGCGACGGACGTGGCCGAGTGGCTCGTGCGCCAGGGCGTTCCGTTCCGGGTGGCGCACGAGGTCGCCGGCGCGTGCGTGCGGCTGTGCGAGAAGCGCGGCGTGGAGCTGTGGGACCTGACGGACGAGGACCTGGCGTCGATCTCCGAGCACCTGACGCCTGAGGTCCGCACCGTGCTCAGCGTGCCCGGCTCCCTCGCCTCGCGCGACGCCGTCGGTGGCACCGCACCGGTCCGCGTGGCCGAGCAGCTCGAGTCCGCCCGTGCCCGTGCCGCCGAGCTGCGGGCCTGGGCGCAGGGCTGAGCCGCGATGAGTGTCGCACCTGACGTGCTGGCGAAGCTGGTCGCCGGCATCGAGTCCGCGGCGGGACGGCTCGGGGCGACGCGGCTGGTCTGCATCGACGGTCCGGCCGGCTCGGGCAAGACGACGCTCGCGGCGCAGATCGCGCCGCTGCTGCCGGCCCAGGTGGTTCACATGGACGATCTGTACGAGGGCTGGACGGGGCTCGATGCCGGTGTGGACCGGCTGCACGAGTGGGTGCTCACCCCGATGGCGGCCGGCAGCCCCGGCCGCTACCGCCGGTACGACTGGGGGCTGGGGACTTATGCCGAGCGGCACTCCGTCCCGCTGGCTGACTTCCTCGTGGTCGAGGGCTGCGGTGCCGGCGCGCTCGGCGTCGACGGTTACGAGCCGTATTTGGTCTGGGTCGAGGCGGAGGACGACGTGCGTCTGCGCCGAGGCCTCGAGCGCGACGGGGCGCAGGCCGAGGAGCACTGGCGCCGGTTCATGGTCGACGAACGCGCCCACTTCGAGGCCAACCGCACGGCGCAGCGCGCCGCCGTGCACCTCAACGGCGAGGGGCGGGTCGTGCACCCGTGACCCGAGGGCTCGAGCGGGTGTGGTTCGAGCGTCCCGTCCTGGACGTGGCCCGGGACCTGCTGGGCGCCACACTCGTGTCCCGGGCACCGGGCGGCGAGGTCCGGCTGCGGATCACCGAGGTCGAGGCCTACGACGGCGAACGGGACCCTGGCTCGCACGCCTTCCGCGGCCGCTCGCGGCGCAACGCCAGCATGTTCGGGCCGGGCGGGCAGCTCTACGTCTACCGCCACCTGGGGCTGCACACGTGCGCCAACGTGGTGTGCGCGGTGCCCGGGACGGCGTCGGCCGTGCTGCTGCGGGCGGGCGAGGTCACCTCGGGCACCGAGCTGGCCACGGCCCGCCGGAGCGCGGCCGGGAAGGTCTCCCGCCCGGCCGAGCTGGCAAGCGGGCCGGCCCGCCTGACGGTTGCGCTGGGCATCACCCCGGCCGACGACGGCGCGGGGCTGCTCGATCCCGACGGCCGGTTCCTGCTGGTCCCCGGGTCCGGCCTCAAGGCCGGGGCCGGTGCCGCCGCCGCGATCGAGCGCGGACCCCGGGTCGGCGTCGGCGGCCCAGGGGGCGAGGGCGAGCTCTTCCCGTGGCGACTGTGGCTGTCCGGGGACGACACCGTCTCGCGATATCGTCCGGCCGTGCCCCGTCGCTCGCGAACGGGGCAGACTAGGGCCGCACCGACACCGACCGAGGAGCAGCAGTGAACGACGTTCTGGAAGAGC
>JBQGOU010000031.1:0-16396 GCA_052086865.1 Cellulomonadaceae bacterium | reverse complement strand
AGTGACCTCGACCGCGCCCAGGCCGTGCGGATCCTCGACACGTCGGCCGAGATGGCCGCAACCCAGGCCAGGGAGATCAAGAAGCTGCCGACCCTGCGCGGGCGCACGGTCGTGAACCTGTTCTTCGAGGACTCGACCCGCACCCGGATCTCCTTCGAGACGGCCGCCAAGCGGCTGTCTGCCGACGTCATCAACTTCTCGGCCAAGGGCTCGAGCGTGTCCAAGGGCGAGTCCCTCAAGGACACGGCGTTGACCCTGCACGCCATGGGTGCGGACGGCATCGTCATCCGCCACCAGGCCTCGGGCGCCCCGCACCTGCTGGCCAACGCCGGCTGGGTGGACGCCGCAGTCGTCAACGCGGGGGACGGCACCCACCAGCACCCCACGCAGGCGCTGCTCGACGCGTTCACGATCCGCCGTCGTCTGAGCCCCGGCCCCGACCTCGCCGGGCTCAAGGTCGCGATCGTCGGGGACGTCCTGCACTCGCGCGTCGCGCGCTCCAACGTCCAGCTGCTGACCACGCTCGGCGCCGAGGTCACGCTTGTGGCCCCGCCCACACTCGTGCCCGTCGGCGTGGACGCGTGGCCGTGCACGGTCAGTTACGACATGGACGCCGCCCTGCACGACGGTCGTCCCGACGCCGTGATGATGCTCCGGGTCCAGCGCGAGCGGATGTCCGCGGCCGGCGGCGGCTTCTTCCCGAGCCCGCTGGAGTACTCCCGCCTGTACGGCCTCGACGCCCGCCGGCTCGCGATGCTGCCCGAGCACACCATCGTGCTGCACCCCGGCCCGATGAACCGCGGCCTGGAGATCTCCGCCGAGGCGGCCGACGGTCCCCGCGCCGTCATCGTCGAACAGGTCGCCAACGGGGTGGCCGTGCGCATGGCCGTCCTCTACCTGCTGCTCGCCGGGTCCGACAAGGAGACACGATGACCGACCACGACACCGCGCCTGCCGCGGTGCTGATCACCGACGTCCAGGTGCTCGGCGGCGAGCCGCGCGACGTGCTGCTGGAGGGCGGGCGGATCGCCGAGGTTGCCGCGCCGGGCACCCTCGCCGGCGCCGCACGCCACACCACCCACGTCGACGGCGCCGGTCTGGTGCTGCTCCCCGGCCTGGTCGACCTGCACACCCACCTGCGCGAGCCGGGACGCGAGGACGCCGAGACGATCCTGTCCGGAACCCGCGCGGCCGCGGCCGGAGGCTTCACCGCCGTGCATGCCATGGCGAACACCTCGCCGGTCGCCGACACCGCCGGCGTCGTCGAGCAGGTGTGGCGGATCGGCCGCGACGCAGGCTGGGCGGATGTGCACCCCGTGGGCGCGGTGTCCGTGGGACTCGAGGGCACGCATCTGGCCGAGCTGGGCGCCATGGCGTCCTCGGCGGCGCGGGTGCGGGTCTTCTCCGACGACGGTCGGTGCGTGGCGGACCCGGTGCTGATGCGCCGTGCGCTGGAGTACGTGAAGTCCTTCGACGGCGTGGTGGCGCAGCACGCGCAGGAGCCGCGCCTGACCGAGGGCGCCCAGATGCACGAGGGCGTGGTCTCCGCGGAGATCGGCCTGCGCGGCTGGCCCGCGGTCGCGGAGGAGGCGATCATCGCCCGCGACGTGCTGCTGGCCGAGCACGTCGGCTCACGCCTGCACGTGTGCCACCTGTCCACTGCCGGCAGCGTGGAGATCGTGCGCTGGGCCAAGAGCCGCGGGCTGCCCGTCACCGCGGAGGTCACCCCGCACCACCTGCTGCTGACCGACGAGCTCGCGCGCGGCTACGACCCCGTCTACAAGGTCAACCCGCCGCTGCGCACGGCTGCCGACGTCGAGGCGGTCCGCGCCGGGCTCGAGGACGGCACCATCGACATCGTCGCCACCGACCACGCCCCGCACACCCGCGAGGACAAGGACTGCGAGTGGGACCAGGCGGCGTTCGGCATGACCGGTCTGGAGACCGCGCTCAGCGTCGTGCAGGCCACCATGGTCGACACCGGCCGGCTGACGTGGGCCGACGTCGCGCGGGTGATGTCCACCGCGCCGGCGGCCATCGGCCGGATCGCCGACGGCGAGCTGGCCCAGGGCCGTCCCGTGGCGCCGGGCGAGCCCGCGAACCTCGTGCTCGTCGACCCGGCAGCGCGCCGGGTCGTCGACCCGGGTGCGCAGGCCACGGTGAGCCCCAACTCGCCCCTGCGTGGCCGCGAGCTGCCCGGTGCGGTCGTCGCGACGTTCCTGCGCGGGCGCCCCACCGTCCTCGGCGGCCGTCCGGTCGCGGGCCCTGGCCGCCCGGCGTGCTCCGCGGCGGCCCTCTGATGGGCGTGCATCCTGCGGTGACGATTGCGGTTCTGGCCCTCTTCGCCGTGCTGGTGCTCATCGGCATGCGGCGCGGCTGGACGGCCCGGGCGCGGCGCAGCGCCGCCCTCGTGCCCGAGCTGCCGGCCATGCCGAGCGAACCGGGTGCGGAGCGCACGGACGTCCTGCCTGCGACGTACGTGTCCACCACGACGTCGGGCGACTGGCTCGACCGGGTCGCCACTCTCGACCTCGGGGTGCGCTCGAAGGCAACCGTGCAGGTCCTCGACGCGGGTCTCGCCATCCGGCGTACCGGCGCCCGGGACCTGTTCGTCCCCGCGGACGCGCTCGTCGCCGTCGGGCGTGCCCCCGGGATGGCGGGCAAGTTCGTCGGGGCCGACGGTCTGGTGGTGGTGACCTGGCTGACGGCAGGCCGCTCCCTGGACACCGGTCTGCGCACGGCGCACGCCCGCGATCGTGACATCCTTTCCAGTGCACTCAGTGCGCTCATCGCCCCCCACACCGCCGAGCACGAGGAGCAGCAGTGATCGATCCGCTGGCCATACCCACCCCTGACGAGGACGCCGCCGTGCTCGTCCTGGAGGACGGGCGTACCTTCGCGGGTCGCGCCTACGGCGCCCGCGGCACCACGGTGGGCGAGATCGTCTTCAACACCGGCATGACCGGCTACCAGGAGACGCTCACCGACCCGTCCTACTACCGGCAGATCGTCGTGATGACGGCACCGCACATCGGCAACACCGGGGTCAACACCGAGGATCCCGAGTCGGTGCGGATCTGGGTCGCCGGCTTCGTCGTGCGTGACCCCGCGCGCCGGCCGTCCAACTGGCGTTCCGAGCGCGGCCTGGGCGAGGAGCTCGTGGAGCAGGGCGTGGTCGGGATCAGTGACATCGACACGCGTGCGCTGACGCGGCACCTGCGTGAGCGCGGGGTGATGCGGGGAGGCGTCTTCTCCGGCGCCGACCTGTTCTCCGGCGGCCACCCCCGGCTCGCCGAGGACCTCGTGGCCGAGGTCCGCTCGGCCCCTGCGATGACCGGCGCCGATCTCGCGACCGCTGTCTCCACGCCCGAACCGTACGTCGTCGAGCCGCTCGGCGAGCATGCGGGGCTTCCGCCGCGCCACGTCGTCGTCGCCCTGGACCTGGGCATCAAGTCCATGACGCCGCAGCGACTGGCCGAGCGCGGCATGCGCGTGCACGTCGTGCCCGCCTCCGCCACGATCGAGGACATCGAGTCCTACGCCCCCGACGGCGTGTTCTTCTCCAACGGCCCAGGCGACCCGCAGGCGGCCACACATGCCGTCGAGCTGCTGCGCCAGGTGCTCGACCGCGGTCTGCCGTACTTCGGCATCTGCTTCGGCAACCAGATCCTCGGGCGCGCCCTGGGGTACGGAACCTACAAGCTCGCCTACGGTCACCGCGGCATCAACCAGCCGGTGATGGATCTGAGCACCCGCAAGGTCGAGATCACCTCTCAGAACCACGGCTTCGCCGTCGACGCCCCGATCGGCGTGGAGTCGATCTCTCCGTACGACGGCGGGCGCTACGGACGCGTCGTCGTCTCGCACATCGGCCTGAACGACGATGTGGTGGAGGGTCTCGAGTGCCGAGACATCCCCGCGTTCTCCGTGCAGTACCACCCGGAGGCCGCTGCGGGACCCCATGACGCCGCCTACCTCTTCGACCGATTCGGGGACCTGATGGCCTCGGGTGTGCGCAGTGCGGCGGGCCTGTCCGCCGCACCGGAGCAGCCCGTGCCGTTCACCGAGCCCCTCGCCGACCCGCTTGCCAAGGAGCACTGAGCCCGTGCCTCGCAGAACAGACATCCACTCCGTCCTGGTGATCGGCTCCGGTCCGATCGTCATCGGCCAGGCGTGCGAGTTCGACTACTCCGGCACCCAGGCGTGCCGTGTGCTCAAGGAGGAGGGCCTGCGGGTCATCCTGCTGAACTCCAACCCCGCCACGATCATGACGGACCCGGAGTTCGCGGACGCCACCTACGTCGAACCGATCACCACCGAGGTCCTGACCTCGATCATCGCCAAGGAGCGCCCGGACGCGGTGCTCGCCACCCTGGGCGGGCAGACCGCGCTGAACGCGGCGATCGCCCTGGACGAGGCGGGTGTGCTCGAGGAGTACGGCGTCGAGCTCATCGGCGCGAACATCGCGGCCATCCAGAAGGGCGAGGACCGCCAGCAGTTCAAGGAGGTCGTCGAACGCTGCGGTGGCGAGAGCGCGCAGTCGGTGATCGTGCACACGATCGACGACGCGCTGGCGGCGGTGGACGTCCTCGGCTACCCGATGGTCGTGCGCCCCTCCTTCACCATGGGCGGCCTCGGCTCGGGCATCGCCTACGACGAGCGGGACCTGCGGCGCATCGTGGGCCAGGGCCTGCACTACTCACCCACCACCGAGGTGCTCCTCGAGGAGTCCATCCTGGGGTGGAAGGAGTACGAGCTCGAGCTGATGCGCGACAAGGCCGACAACGTCGTGGTCATCTGCTCCATCGAGAACGTCGACCCCGTGGGCGTGCACACCGGCGACTCCGTCACCGTGGCCCCTGCGCTCACCCTGACCGACCGCGAGCTGCAGAAGCTGCGTGACATCGGCATCGCGGTGATCCGGGAGGTGGGGGTGGACACGGGCGGCTGCAACATCCAGTACGCCGTGCATCCTGAGACCGGGCGTGTGGTGGTTATCGAGATGAACCCGCGGGTCTCGCGCTCAAGCGCCCTGGCCTCCAAGGCGACGGGCTTCCCGATCGCCAAGATCGCCGCCAAGCTGGCCGTCGGCTACACCCTCGACGAGATCCCCAACGACATCACGGGCTCCACGCCCGCCTCGTTCGAGCCCTCCCTCGACTACGTGGTGGTCAAGGTCCCGCGCTTCGCGTTCGAGAAGTTCCCCGCGGCGGACGACACCTTGACCACCACCATGAAGTCGGTGGGGGAGGCGATGGCCCTGGGGCGTAACTTCACCGAGGCCCTCGGCAAGGCGATGCGCTCCATCGACAAGTCCGGCACCGTGTTCCACTGGGACGGCGACCCGGTCTCCGGCGCCGAGCTCGAGGACCTGCTCGCAGAGATCGCGCGGCCCACCGAGCGCCGCCTGATCGGCGTGCAGCAAGCGCTGCGCGCCGGGGCGAGCGTCGAGCAGGTCTTCGACGCCACCAAGATCGACCCGTGGTACCTGGACCAGATCCAGCTGATCAACGAGATCGCCGAGGAGGTCGCCGCAGCGCCGGCGCTGACCCGCGACGTACTCGTGCGGGCCAAGCGACACGGGCTGTCCGATGCGCAGATCGCGCGGCTGCGCGGCATCGGAACGCAGGGTGAGGCCACCGTGCGTGAGGTCCGCAAAGCGCTCGGGGTCCGGCCCGTGTTCAAGACCGTGGACACCTGCGCCGCGGAGTTCCGCGCCGAGACGCCCTACCACTACTCGAGCTACGACGCCGAGACGGAGGTGGCCCCCCGCGAGCGCGAGGCGGTGATCATCCTCGGTTCGGGCCCCAACCGCATCGGCCAGGGCATCGAGTTCGACTACTCGTGTGTGCACGCTGCCCTCGCACTGCGCGGGCAGTACGAGACCGTCATGGTGAACTGCAACCCCGAGACGGTCTCGACCGACTACGACACCTCGGACCGTCTCTACTTCGAGCCGCTGACCTTCGAGGACGTGCTCGAGGTGTACGAGGCCGAACTGGCGGCCGGCCCCGTCAAGGGTGTCATCGTGCAGCTCGGCGGGCAGACCCCGCTGGGCCTCGCGCAGCGCCTTGCCGACGCCGGTCTGCCGATTCTGGGCACCTCACCCGCCGCCATCGACGCGGCCGAGGACCGCGCGCGCTTTGGCCGGGTGCTGGCCGAGGCCGGGCTGCCTGCGCCCGCGTTCGGCACCGCGACCAGCCTGGCTCACGCCCGGGACATCGCCCGGCAGATCGGCTACCCGGTTCTGGTGCGCCCCTCCTACGTGCTCGGCGGGCGGGGGATGGAGATCGTCTACAGCGAGGAGCAGCTCGACGGGTACGTCGAGCGCGCCCTCGGCGAGGCAGCGCTGTCCGGCGGCGCGCTCGCCCCGATCCTCATCGACCGGTTCCTCGACGACGCGATGGAGATCGACGTCGACGCGCTGTACGACGGCACCGAGCTGTACCTCGGCGGCGTGATGGAACACATCGAGGAGGCCGGGATCCACTCGGGCGACTCCGCGTGCGTGCTACCGCCGGTGTCGCTGAGCCAGAGTGAGCTGGACCGTATCCGGCGCTCCACCGAGGCCATCGCCGCCGGCGTCGGGGTGCGCGGCCTGCTCAACGTGCAGTACGCCCTCGTCTCGGACGTGCTCTACGTGCTGGAGGCCAACCCGCGCGCCTCGCGGACCGTGCCCTTCGTGGCCAAGGCCACCGGGGTGCCGCTCGCGCGTGCCGCCGCCCTCCTGATGGCCGGGCGCTCGATCGCCCAGCTGCGGGCCGACGGTGTGCTGCCCGCCGAGGGCGACGCCGCGCGCGTGAACTTCGACAGCCCCATCGCGGTGAAGGAGGCCGTGCTGCCGTTCAAGCGTTTCCGCACGGCCGACGGCGTGGCCGTGGACACGATCCTCGGCCCTGAGATGCGTTCGACCGGTGAGGTCATGGGCCTCGACGCCGACTTCCCGACGGCGTTCGCCAAGTCCCAGGCCGCGGCCTTCGGCGGGCTGCCTGTGTCCGGGTCGGTGTTCGTATCCGTCGCCGACCGGGACAAGCGCTCCATCGTGTTCCCCAGCAAGCGCCTCGTCGAGCTCGGCTTCGAGATCCTCGCCACGGAGGGTACCGCCACGGTGCTGCGCCGCAACGGCATCCCCGCCACGGTGGTTCGCAAGCACTCCGCAGGCCGCGGACCGGGCGGTGAGCCGACGATCGTGGACCTGATCACCGCAGGCGATGTCGACATGGTCGTGAACACCCCCTCCGGGCAAGGCGCACGCGCGGACGGCTATGAGATCCGGGCAGCCACGACCGCTGCCGACAAGCCGATCGTCACGACGGTGCAGCAGCTCGGCGCCGCGGTGCAGGCGATCGAGGCCGTGCGCTCCGGGCCCTTCGACGTGCAGTCGCTCCAGGAGCACACTGCGGTCCTCGCGGCTGCGGGCATCCCGACGGCCGGACGCGACGCATGATCCCGTTCGGCCAGCGTCTCGCGGCGACGATGGACGCCTACGGCCCGCTGTGCGTGGGCATCGACCCGCATCCGGAGCTGCTGGCGGACTGGGGGCTGCCCGACGACGCGACGGGGCTCGCCGAGTTCTCCGCACGGGTGCTCGAGGCTGTCGCAGACCGCGTGGCCGCGGTCAAACCTCAGGCCGCATTCTTCGAACGGCACGGTTCCGCCGGACTCGCCGTGCTCGAGCGGCTGCTCGCCGACGCGCGGGCCGGGGGAGTCCTGACGATCGTCGACGCCAAGCGTGGCGACATCGGTTCGACCATGGCCGCCTACGCGGACGCGTTCCTGCGGGATGGTGCACCCTTGGCCGGGGACGCGCTGACCGTGTCCCCGTACCTCGGCTTCGGCGCGCTGAGCCCCGCAGTGGATGCCGCGCTGGCCACGGGGCGCGGGCTGTTCGTGCTGTGCCTGACCTCCAACCCCGAGGGGGCGTCCGTGCAGCATGCGCACCCCCCGCACGGAGCACCCAGCGTCGCCGCGCAGATCGCGGCCGAGGCCGGCGCCTGCAACGCCGGCGCGCAGCCGCTCGGCTCCGTCGGGCTCGTCGTCGGCGCGACGATCGGGTCCGCCGCGCGTGAAACCGGCACTGATCTCGAGGCCGTCAACGGTCCGTTGCTCGCGCCCGGTGTGGGCGCCCAGGGCGCCGGTGCGGCCGAGCTCGCCGCCGTCTTCGGCGACGCCAGGCGCCAGGTGCTCGCCTCGACCTCGCGCGGCGTGCTGCGCGCGGGCCCTGACACCTCGGCACTGCGCATGGCCGCGGACCGGGCGACCGCCGAGGCGAGCGCTGCGCTGCGCGGGTGAATCGGGCGCGAGTGTTGGCGCTCGGGCCCTCGGGTCGCTAGGTTCTGCTGTACACCGCCTCCCAGAAGAGAAGAAGGTGACGTCCGTGGCACTTCCTCCGCTGACCCCTGAGCAGCGCGCCGCCGCGCTGGACAAGGCCGCTGCCGCGCGACGGGAGCGCGCCGAGATCAAGAACAGGCTGAAGTACTCCCAAGGCTCACTGGCCGAGGTGATCGAACGTGGCCGGACAGAGGACGTCGTCGGCAAGATGAAGGTCGTTGCGCTGCTCGAGTCGCTGCCAGGCGTCGGCAAGGTCAAGGCGCGCGCCATCATGGCCGAGGTCGGCATCGCCGAGACCCGCCGGGTGCGCGGGCTCGGCCCGCATCAGGCCGCCGCGCTCGTGGAGAGGTTCGGCTGACATTTCCACCGCATCTGCACCACGGTCCCGCCTCACCGTTCTGGCCGGCCCCACCGCCGTCGGTAAGGGCACCGTCTCGGCGGACCTGCGCCGCCGCTATCCGGAGGTGTGGCTGTCCGTCTCGGCCACGACGCGGGATCCGCGCCCCGGAGAGATCGACGGCGTGCACTACCACTTCCTGACCACCCCGGAGTTCGACCGGCTCGACGGTTCGGGCCAGTTGTTGGAGTCCGCGCTCGTGCACGGGCGCAACCGCTACGGCACGCCCCGGAGCCCGGTGGAGGAACGCCTGGCGCAGGGTAAGCCCGCACTCCTCGAGATCGACCTGCAAGGCGCCCGCCAGGTGCGGGAGACCATGCCCGACGCCTGCTTCGTGTTCCTCGCCCCGCCGAGCTGGGACGAGCTCGTGCGCCGCCTCGTGGGCCGGGGCACCGAGGGGCCCGAGGAGCGCGAGCGACGGCTGGCCACCGCCCGTGTGGAGCTGGCCGCCGAGCCGGAGTTCGACCACGTCATCGTGAATGACGACGTGACCCGGGCCACCGACGAGCTCGTCCGTGTGATGGGGCTGCCCGTCCACCCGTAGCCGCGCCCGGTCTGCCTGATAGACTTACCCGTTGGTCCCACTCCCCGAGAACTGCAGGAGATCACTGTGTCCGGAACCGTTGCACAGCCCGAGGGCATCACCGATCCGCCGATCGACGACCTCCTCGAGCACGCCAACTCCAAGTACGCCCTCGTCGTGTACGGCGCCAAGCGCGCCCGCCAGATCAACGCCTACTACTCGCAGCTGTCCGAGGGCCTGCTCGAGTTCGTCGGCCCCCTCGTCGAGACGCGCAACCAGGAGAAGCCGCTGTCGATCGCGCTGCGCGAGATCAACGAGGGCCTTCTGACGGTGGCGGACAGCCCCGCCGAGTCCTGACCCACCCAGGGGACGGCGTGCGTATCCTCCTCGGCGTCGGCGGTGGCATCGCCGCCTACAAGGCCGTCCTGCTGCTGCGCCTGCTGCGTGAGGCCGGCCACCGTGTGCGGGTGGTGCCCACCGCCGCCGCACTGGAGTTCGTCGGCCGCGCCACATGGGAGGCCCTGTCCGGTGAGCCCGCGACCACCGAGGTCTTCGACGACGTCGAGCACGTGACGCACGTCGCGCTCGGCAAGAGCGCCGACCTGGTGGTCGTCGCCCCCGCCACCGCGGACCTGATGTCCCGGGCCGCAACCGGGCGGGCGGACGACCTGCTGACCACGACCCTGCTCACCGTGCGCTGCCCGGTGCTGCTCGCCCCCGCGATGCACACCGAGATGTGGGAGCACCCGGCGACCCAGGCCAACCTCGCGACGCTGCGCGAGCGAGGCGTGCACGTGCTCGAACCGGCCTCCGGACGGCTCACCGGCGCCGACACCGGGCCCGGCCGCCTGCCGGAGCCGGAGGAGATCGCCGCGGCGGCGCTCGCCCTGACCGCACCCCGGCGCGAGGACCTGCGCGGCCGCAGCCTCGTCGTCACCGCCGGGGGCACGATCGAACCGCTCGATCCCGTGCGGTTCCTGGGCAACCGGTCCAGCGGCCGCCAAGGGGTGGCCATCGCCGAGGCGGCGCTCGCGCGCGGCGCCGAGGTCACCCTCGTGCTCGCGCACGCCGAGGTGGAGCCGGCGCCGGGTGTGCGGCTCGTGCGCGTCGAGACCGCTGCGCAGCTGCAGGACGCCGTGCAGGACCAGGCCGGTGCGGATGTCGTGGTGATGACGGCCGCCGTCGCCGACTTCCGACCCGCGCACCGCCAGGGCGCGAAGATCAAGAAGCGCCCCGGTCGCCCGCCCGAACCCCTGGTGCTCGAGGAGAATCCTGACGTGCTCGCCGGGCTCGTGCAGGCGCGCCGTCCCGGGCAGGTTCTGGTGGGCTTCGCCGCCGAGACGGGGGACGAGGCCGGTTCCGTGCTGGACCACGGGCGCGCCAAGGCGCGGCGCAAGGGCGCCGACCTGCTCGCCATCAACGACGTGTCCGGCGGCCTGGGCTTCGGCACGGACACCAACGACGTCACCGTCGTCGATGCCGAAGGCCGCACCGTCGCGACAGCGCGAGGGACCAAACGGGAGGTCGCCGACGCGCTGCTGGACGTCGTCGTGGACGTTCTGGACGTCCCGGTCGACGCGCCGGACGCCGCCGCCGGGCACTGAGCCGGCCGGACCGTCCGAGCCCGCAGGCTGGGACGGGGCGTGCAGCGCGACCCGCACCGTCTAGGCTTGCGCGCATGACCGATGCGCTGCGCCTGTTCACGTCCGAGTCCGTGACCGAGGGGCACCCCGACAAGGTCTGTGACCAGATCTCCGACGCCATCCTCGATGCGATCCTCGCGCAGGACCCGCACGCCCGCGTGGCCGTGGAGACCATGGTCACCACGGGCCTGGTGCACGTGGCGGGCGAGGTCACGACCTCCGCATACGTCGAGATCCCACAGATCGTGCGCGCCGTCGTGCGCGGCATCGGGTACACCTCCTCGACCATCGGCTTCGACGGCGACTCCTGCGGGGTGTCGGTCTCGATCGGGCAGCAGTCCCCGGACATCAGCCAGGGCGTGGACAAGGCCCTCGAGATGCGCATCGACTCCGGCGACATGGACGAGCTGGACCGCCAGGGCGCCGGGGACCAGGGCCTGATGTTCGGCTACGCCTCGACGGACACCCCGCAGCTCATGCCACTGCCGATCTGGCTCGCCCACCGGCTCTCGGAGCGGCTGGCCGCTGTACGCCGCAGCGGCGTCGTGCCCGGCCTGCGTCCCGACGGCAAGACGCAGGTGACGATCGCCTATGAGGGCGACCGGCCGGTCCGGCTGGACACCGTGCTCGTCTCGACGCAGCACGACGAGGACGTTCGCCACGAGGAGCTCGAGGACGCGGTGCGCGTGGCCGTCGTCAACCCGGTCCTACGGGCCGCCGATCTGGACCTCGACGTCGCGGCCCCCCAGCTGCTCGTCAACCCCACGGGAAGCTTCGTCATTGGCGGCCCGCAGGGGGACGCCGGGCTGACGGGGCGCAAGATCATCGTCGACACCTACGGTGGCATGGCACGGCACGGCGGAGGGGCGTTCTCCGGCAAGGACCCGTCCAAGGTCGACCGCTCCGCCTCGTACGCCACGCGGTGGGTGGCGAAGAACGTCGTGGCCGCCGGACTCGCCGCGCGCTGCGAGGTGCAGGTCTCCTACGCCATCGGCAGGGCCCGCCCCGTCGGCGTGTACGTCGAGACCTTCGGCACCGAGACGGTGCCGGTCGAGCACCTGCAGCGCGCCATCCGCGAGGTCTTCGACCTGCGCCCGGCCGCAATCGTGCGCGACCTCGACCTGCTGCGCCCCATCTACCGCCCGACGGCGGCCTACGGTCACTTCGGACGTGAGCTGCCCGACTTCACGTGGGAACGCACCGATCGGGTCGAGGCCCTGCTCAGCGCGCTCTAGGCACACCGCGCGGGGTCAGACGGTGTCAGCCGTCCGTGATGGGATGTGTCCATGACGAGGCAGGTGGGGGAGCAGGAGGCGCTGCCGGGGCTGGCGGGTCCGGCAGCGGTGCCCGTGCCGAACACGATCGTCCCCGCGCGTACCGACCCCGTGGCCCAGGTGTGCGTGGACGTCGAGCCGCTGCACCTTGACCGCCCCTTCGACTATCTCGTTCCGGAGAGCATGTCGGAGACGGCCAGGCCCGGCACGCGCGTCAAGGTGCGTTTCGGCGGACGCGACACCTCCGGTGTGGTGCTCGCCAGGACGACGTCGAGTGCGCACACCGGAACGCTCAGCCCGCTGCGCCGCGCGGTCTCCGCCGAGGTGGTGCTGACGCCTGCCGTGGCCGCGCTGTGCCGGGCCGTCGCCGACTTCTACGCCGGCAGCCTCGCCGACGTCGTGCGCCTGGCCGTGCCGCCGCGTCACGCCCGGACCGAGGCGCAGGTGCTGGCCACCGGCGACACGGCCACGGCACCCGGCGCCGAGGACCAGGGCAGGCCGTGGGCGGACTACCCGGGCGGCGAGGCGTTCCTGCGCCGCATCCAGTCCGGCGAGGCGCCCCGTGCCGTGTGGTCGGCCCTGCCGGGGCAGTGGCGCGACGGCTCGGGCCCGATTCCGGCGGATGGCTGGGAGCAGTGCCTCGCCTACGCCGTGCGAGCCGCGTGGTCGGCTGGCCGGGGCGCGCTTGTGGTGCTGCCCGACCGGCGCGACGTCGAGCGCCTCGAGCAAGCGCTGGCGGCGCTCGGCCTGCGTCCGTACGACCGCACCGGCGGGCACGTGGTGCGCCTGAGCGCGGAGGACGGGCCCGCTCAGCGCTACCGGGGGTTCCTCGCCCTGCTGCGCGGGCATGCGCGCGTGGCGGTCGGCACCCGAGCCGCCGCGTTCGCGCCGGTCACCGACCTGGGTCTGGTGGTGTGCTGGGACGACGGGGACCCCATGCACGCCGAGCCCCGGGCCCCCTATCCCCACGTGCGGCAGGTTCTTGCGCTGCGCAGCGAGCTGGAGGGGTGCGCCTACCTCGTTGGCAGCGTGGCTCGGACGGTCGAGTCCCAGGCGCTGCTCGCATCACACTGGGCCCGTGAGCTGGTCGCCTCCCGCGCTGTGGTCCGTGCCCGTACCCCCCGCGTCCGTGTGCTGGACGCCACCGAGCTTGCGGCGCAGGGCGCCGCGGCCGCGGCGCGGGTGCCCACGCCCGCCTGGCGCCTGATCCAGGATGCCCTCGCGCACGGGCCAGTGCTGGTGCAGGTGCCTCGGGCGGGCTACGTCCCCGTCGTCGCCTGCGCCCGCTGCCGGACACCCGCACGCTGCAGCGAGTGCCACGGGCCGCTCGGCGTGCCCCGTCCCGGCCGGGAGCCGCAGTGCGCGTGGTGCGGTCGTCTCGCCGGAGGGTGGCGCTGCGCCGAGTGCGGCGCGGCCGGGCTGCGCGCGGTCCGGGTCGGTTCGGAGCGCACCGCGGAGGAGCTGGGCAGAGCGTTTCCGGGCTACCCGGTCAAGGTCTCCGGTGCCCGGACCGATGTGGGCGTCCTGCCCGAGGTCAGCGCTCGCCCCGCGCTCGTCGTGGCCACCCCGGGTGCGGAGCCCCCTGCCGACGGCGGATACCGGGCCGCTGTGCTCCTCGACGCACAGGTGCTCGCCGCCGACGCAGGGCTGCACGCCGCCCAGAACGCGCTGCAGCACTGGTTCAGCGCCGCCCAGCTCGTCCGCTCCGCCCCGGCCGGCGGGCAGGTCACCCTCGTCGGGGACGTGGGTGCCGCCCTGTCCGGAGCGCTGGTGCGCTGGGACCCGGCCGGGCACGCCGAACGAGACCTCGACGAGCGGCGCGAGCTGGGCCTGCCGCCCGCGGTGCGGGCGGCAGCCGTCAGCGGCGACGGCCCGGCGGTGGGTGCTCTGCTCAGCCACCTGCGCCTGGGCGAGGGCTGGCGGGTGCTGGGACCGGTGCCGGACCCCGGCGCCGGTGGCGACGAGCGACTGGCGGGGACCGGGACCGAACGGCAACGGGCCGTTGTCACGGCGCCCCGCGCCCATGGCCGCGACCTGGCGCTTGCGCTGCGAGCGGCGGCCGCGGTGCGCTCGGCGCGCCGCGAGGGTGGTCAGGCCACCGTGCGCATGGACCCGGTCAACCTGCTGTGAACCGGCGTCCGGTGCCGTGCTGACCCGGCGGTCCGTGGAGATCGTGTCGAGGTTGTTCGGCAGGGGAGTCGTGCTCCGCCGGGACGCACCCCGCGTGCGAGAGTAGGGACGTCGTGCCCGAGCAAGAAGAGGAGACCTTCAGGCCGTGACGAGCACCGTCCCCCCGCGCACGGGTGATTCCGTCCGGGTTCCGTCACCTGCCGCCGCTCCGAACAAGCCGCGCGGCGCGCTGCCACGGCGTCGGCGTATCCAGGGCCTTGACGGGCTCAGAGCCGTCGCGATCGTATCCGTCTTCGCCTTCCACCTGGCCCCGGACGCCCTGCCGGGTGGGTTCATCGGCGTGGACATCTTCTTCGTGATCAGCGGGTTCCTCATCACCACGGGTCTGGTGCGCGAGCGCGCCCGCACGGGGTCGATCGACCTGCGCCTGTTCTGGATCAAGCGGGCCAGGCGGCTGCTGCCCGCGCTGCTGCTGTGCGTCACCGTGTGCACCTCGGTCGCCCTCGTCGTGGGCGGGGACGTGCTCGTGCGCATGGACGACCAGGTGCTCGGGGCGGTGACCTTCTCCAGCAACTGGATGTCGATTGCGGCGGGGGACAGCTACTACGCCGCCCTCTCGCCCCAACTGTTCGCCAACCTGTGGTCGTTGGCAGTGGAGGAGCAGTTCTACCTGCTCTGGCCCTTCCTCGTGATGCTCATCGTCGCGGTGCGCGGGTCCCGGCGCGCCGGGCTCGTTGTGACGGCGGGGCTCGCCACCGCCTCCGCGATCGCGATGGCCGTGCTGCACCACCCCGGGGTCGACCCGACCCGGGTGTACTACGGCACCGACACCCACCTGTTCGGTCTCATGCTGGGCGCCTTCCTCGCGTTCTGGTACTTCGGTTCGCGCCGCACGGACGTCCCGGCCGGCCCCGGGGGGACGGACCGCCTGCTGCGTGTGCCTGCGTTCGGCGCGGTGATGCGGTACAAGCGCCGCCACCCCGGCATCGTCTCCGGGTCGAGCCTCGTGGTGCTCGTCGCGCTCATGCTCTTCCTGCCGTGGGACTCCGACTGGACCTACCGCGGTGGGCTGGTTCTGGCGAGCGTCGCCACGGCCCTGGTCATCAGCTCGTTCCTGCGCGGCGGGGTGCTGCGCACGTGGCTGAGCGCGCGGTGGGTCGAGTGGATCGGCCAGCGCAGCTACGGGCTGTATCTGTGGCACTGGCCCGTCTTCGTGCTCGCCACGCAGGTCTTCGCGAAGGAGTACTGGGCCGGCACCGGCGTCACGGCCGTCTGGGCACTGACCGTGGCCGTGACCTTCGCGGTCGCGGCGACGTCCTACCGCTGGCTCGAGCTGCCTGTGCAGCGGTACGGATTTGGGCGCGTGGGTGCCCGGGTGCGCGGCTGGGCGGTGCGCGAGGACGCGAAGGCATCCGCCGCCACGTCGCTCGGGCCGGTGCCCGGGCCGCCCGGCGCCCCTGTGCCGTCCCCGCCGGGAACCGGCGCAGCGCCTGCGAGGCGCCCGCGCCCTGCGCTGCGACCCCGCGGCGTGGCCCTGCTCGGCGCCGTGGCGACCTTGGTGGTGATGACCGCGATCGCGGTGGTGGTCTCTCCGCACGTGTCCTCGATCGAGCGCCAGATCGAGGACGGCCGCGAGCTGGCCAGCGCCTCGACGCCCACGCCGAGCCCGTCCGCCGAGTCGGTACCGTCCGCCGAGCCGGCACCGTCTCCGAGCAGCTCTGCGAGCGACGCCGCAAGCCCGCAGCCGAGCCTTGACACCTCGGGTGACCCCGCCACCGAGCAGCCGGCGGCACCCAAGGAGAGCACGGCACCCGCGCCCGCATCGACCGGAGCGGACATGACGATCATCGGTGACTCGGTCACCCTCGCGAGCGTGCCGGCGATCCAGGCCGTCTTCCCCGACGCGGCGATCGACGCCGAGGTCTCCCGGTCCATGCTCGTCGCCCCCGGCATCGTCCAGGGTTTGGCGCAGCGCGGCGAGCTGCGTGCGGTCGTGGTGCTTTCGCTCGCGACGAACACCACGTTGTCGCCCGACACCCTGGAGCAGGTGCTATCCGACATCGGGCCCGACCACGGGGTCATCCTGGTCAACGCCTAC
>JBQGOU010000030.1:0-16682 GCA_052086865.1 Cellulomonadaceae bacterium | reverse complement strand
GGGAGGGCTGACAGAGCGGCCTAATGTGACGGTCTTGAAAACCGTTGTCCCGCAAGGGACCGGGGGTTCGAATCCCTCGCCCTCCGCCAACGTGACGGCGGTCCCACCCACGTTTTTCGGGTGGGACCCCATCACGGCTCCCTCGCCCTCTGGGCGGATGGTCCTCCCTTCGTTGCTGCGGAGCCGTCATGATGGACCGGTGAACGACGTGCCCGTGGAGTTCGATCCCATTGACGAGGCGCACGAGCAGTTCGAGCTGGGACGCGAGTCCGGCACGATCCTGCGCGTGGGCCGCCTGAGCCTGTCTGCGGGCACGGGCAGCTACCGCGTGAAGGCGACCATGGCCCGGGTGGCCCGCGCGCTCGGCCTGACGAGCCACGAGGCGCACGTCACCCTGACCGAGATCACCTCGACCATCCACAACGGCCTGCGGTTCCGCACCGAGGTGACCGAGGTGCGCAGTGTCGGGATCAACGCCGACCGTCTCATGGAGCTCGAGCGCACCGTGACGGGAATGCCGGCGAGCGTGCCGATCGAACGCGTGAACGACGAGCTCGACCGCATCGCGGCCAAGCCCGTGCTGTACGGGCCGGCACTCAACGCACTGTGGGCGGCGATGGCGTGCGCTGCGTTCGCCTTTCTCAACAACGGCGGTCCGATTGAGCTGCTCGGGGTGTTCTTTGCGGCCGGGCTCGGGCAGCTTCTGCGGCGTCAACTGATCCACCGGGGGCTCAACCAGTTTGCCGTGACGATGCTCGCCGCAATCCTCGCGTGCGGTGTGTACGTCGCCGTGATCCTCGGGGTGGATCTGCTGGCGGACACCGGGCGGGGCCACGAGGCGGGATACACCTCCGCCGTGCTGTTTCTCGTGCCCGGGTTCCCGCTCGTCACCGGTGCCCTGGACCTCGCCAAGCTCGACTTCTCCGCCGGCGTCGCTCGCCTGACCTACGCCATGATGATCCTGATGTCCGCCGCCATGGCGGTGTGGGCGTTCTCCTCGGTGGTGGGACTGTCCCCGGACCCGGTGGGTCCGCCGGATATGCCCCATGTCTGGTTGATTGCCGCACGGCTGGCGGCGAGCTTCTTCGGGGTGCTCGGCTTCGCCCTGATGTTCAACAGTCCGTGGTTCATGGCGCTTGGCGCCGCCTGCGTCGGCATGGTCGCCAACACACTGCGCATCGAGGCCGTGGGCCAGGGGCTCGCGCCCCAGGCGGCCGCGGCGCTCGCGGCCATGCTCGTCGGCCTTCTGGCCGCCGTCGTCGCCCCGCGTCTGGACGTGCCTCGGGTCACCGTGTACGTCCCCGCCGTCGTCATCATGGTGCCGGGCGTGGCGGCGTACCGGGCGGTGTACTTCCTCAACAACTCCGACATGAACATGGCCCTGGGCTACGCGGTGCAGGCCGGACTCGTGGTGATGGCGCTGGCGATCGGCCTGGCCTTCGGCCGGATGCTGACCGATCGGAACTGGCTCTTCGAGCGGTGAGCGGACACCGTGCTCGGGCGCCACGCGCGCCCTTTTGGCTCGGGGGTTCCCGACCAGGTAGCCTGTGACACCTCTGGAGACGTCGCATAGCCAGGTCTAGTGCGCCACCCTGCTAAGGTGGTAACGGAGCAATCCGTTCGAGGGTTCGAATCCCTCCGTCTCCGCCACCGTGAAAGAGCCCCGCCCGGGATTTTCGGGCGGGGTTCTTTACGTGATTGATGCCCGTGCCCCACCCGCCGGATGCCGACCACACGGCGCACATGCTGGCGAAGCGGTGGTGCCCGGCGGGTGAGAGGCGCACAGTGGGGGTGAGCCCGGCGCCGCACGCGCCAGACCGTGGTTCCAGCGCAGGGAGACGCCATCATGAGCAGCACGCACGTCGTACGGACCGGCTCGCGAGCCCGTTCGATCACCCGGGTCGCGCTCGGCGCGGCGCTGGCCGGCGCGGGGATCTCGCACCTCACCTTCGCCCGCGAGGAGTTCCGTGCTCAGGTGCCCGAGTTCGTTCCTCTCGACAAGGACACGACGGTGGTGGCGTCGGGTGTGGTGGAGATCGCGCTCGGGACCTCGCTTGCGCTCTGGTCGCGCAGGCGCAGCGGGATTGGCCTGCTCATGGCGGGGTTCTTCGCTGCTGTGTTCCCCGGCAACCTTGCGCAATGGCGGCACCACCGGGACGGCTTCGGCCTGGACACCGACACCAAGCGGGCCGTCCGCCTCGCGTTCCAGCCGGTCCTGATCGCCCTCGCGCTGTGGGCGACCGGCCCGCGGCGCTGACTCGGCTTCCTCCGTTCCCTTAGGCCACCGCCCGCGCCACCCATCGCGAGGAGGCGGCGCCTGCCAGCACGAGCGCCACGGCCCCGGCCACGCTGAGCAGGTACTGCGCGACGACGGCGAGGTTGATGACGGTGCCCAGGCCGATGACAGGCACCATGAACAGCAGCACGCACACGGTTGCGGTGCCCACCGCGGCGGTGAGCGGAATGAGGGTCTCGCGCAGCCGCGCGGCGTCGAGGGTGCGCCGATCCGTCCCGGCCAGTGCGAGGGCGCGATACTCGGCGCGCTGGTCGATCACCCGCCCGGCCTGCATCACCCCGGTGGATACGGCTGCCAGCAGTCCTGCGATGCCGAGGGTCAGCATCGCGCCCGTGTTCAGGTCGGTCAGGAGCTGGCGGTCCGCGGCGCTCATGGACGGATCGCCGCCCCCGAGGGCCAGGATGGAGGCCAGTCCGGCGATGAAGGTGGCCAGCGCCACGCCGCCGACGCTGCGCCACGCGTTTTTGGGAGCGTCGGCCATCCGGCGGCCCGCAAGCAGCGTGGCCACCGACCGGGCCTGCGCCGCGGTGGCGCGGCCGGTGAGCCACACGACGAACGGTCCGACCAGGTTCATGGTCGCGAAGCCGGCCAGCAGGACGCCGAGAACCAGGACGAGCGCCAGGCCTTCCGAGCCGAAGGAGACGGTGGTGACCACCAGCATCGCGACGAAGCATGCACCGAGGGCCAGCATGCGCACCCAGTGCAGTGCCGGCGGTGTCGTCCGGGCGGCCACCCCCAGCGGCGAGATGGTCACGCGACGTAGGCTCGCCAGCGCGGAGACCAGGGCGACGAGCACGACGACGCCGACGGCAGCGGCCACGGTCGGTGCCCCGACCCACAGCTCGGCCACGTCGAAGGCGCGACCCTGGAACCGCAGCCGTGCCACGAGCGGGAGCAGTGCGCCGTAGGCGGCGACGCCGAGCACCGCACCACCCACGGCCTGGGTCAGGGCATCCAGCACGGTGACGGTGCGCACCTGCCCGCCGGTGGCGCCGGCCAGGCGCAGCGCGGCCAGGCGACTGTCCCGGCGCGCGACGGCGAGGCGGGCGGCGGCGCCGCCCAGCGTCACCAACGGGATGAGGATCAGCAGGGAGGCCACCGCGGCAAGGACGGGATACTGCGCGGCCATGCCGGTGCCGTCGAAGGGGATGGCGCCGAAGCCTGCGAGGCTGCGCGGCGCTCCGGCACGCCCCAGGAACGCGTAGCAACCGCCGACGACGGTCAGCAGAGCCGCCGTCGTGCTCGCGAAGGCGATCACGGCGAGCAGGCCGGTCAGGGCGGCCGCGTCGTCAGCACCCCTGCTGCGCCTGCGCAGCAACCACCACAGGGCTGGCGTCCTCATCGTGCGCTCACCTGGGCCCCGGTCGGGGTGGTTCCGGCGCGGAACTCACCGGTGATCCGGCCGTCGCGCATCGTGACGGTGCGAGCGCAGTGCCGGGCGACGGCCGGGTCGTGGGTCACCACGACCAGCGCGGCACCGCTGGCCCTGCTCGCCGTCGTGAGGATCGTGAGGACCTCGCCTCCCGTGGTCTGGTCGAGGGCGCCCGTCGGCTCGTCCGCGAAGACGATGCCCGGGTTGCCGACCAGGGCGCGCGCGATCGCGACCCGTTGGGCCTGACCGCCCGAGAGCTCGCCGGGCCGGCGCTGCTCGAGGCCCTGCAGCCCGAGCTCCGCCAGGCGGCGCGCGGCGAGGGCCGTGGCCTGGGCCCGGGAGGCGCCGGCCAGCATGAGGGGAAGCGCGGCATTCTCCACGGCGGGAAGCTCGGGGAGCAGCTGGCCGGACTGGAAGACGAAACCGAAGTCGGTGCGTCGCAGCATCGTCCGCTCGCGCTCGGACAGCGTCGTGAGGTCGCGATCGCGCCACAGGACCGAGCCCCCGCTCGGCGTGATGATGCCTGCTAGGCAGTGCAGCAGGGTGGTCTTGCCGGAGCCCGAGGGCCCCATGATGGCGAGCGACTCGCCGGGGCGGACCGTCAGGTCGACGCCGGTGAGCGCCGGGGTCCCGTGTGCCGTGCCGTAGACCTTGGTGAGGCCGGTGGCGGTGAGGGGGCCGGCGGGTGCGGAGTGGGAGTGCGCACGTGTGTCGTGAGGCATGGTTCAACGGTGCTCCTCTCCGGCATGGCGGCGCATCGGACTGCGGGGTGACCACCGCACACAGGCACTGCGCCCGGTGGCGGACGCACGGTGGTCCGGGCGTCGTCCTGCGGGAGGAGCCGCACCCGACACGATATTTAAGGTAGATAACAGCGCTAATTTCTTCACGAAAGATTGACTAACGGCGGAATGATCTGGCAGTGTTCGGCTCAATCTGGACACGGTGAGGGACGAGCCTTGCCGTACTGCGTCACCAATGGGGGCCGACGAAGCCTCTCGCGCTCGAGGGAGAGTCGATGAGAAGGCACCAGGGATCGAGGGCCGTCGCCGTAGGCGTCGGGTTGGCACTGATCGCAAGCGTTCTGGTCACTGCACCGTTGGCACACGCAGCTCCGGCCGTCGCAGCGGAACCACAGTCGGTGAACCTGTGTGCGGAGGCGGACCAGGCGTCCGAGTACCAGCACGGGTACACGGTGGCCGCGATGACGGTGGCGAGCACCGACGCGAGCTGCCTGCGCACCTACGCGCTCGACAGCGGCCTGTTGGACGGCGAGGTGGACCGCACGGTCGCCGAGCGCGCCGACCGTCCCGTCCTGCGCACCGGCTCGGCCATGTTGGACAGCCTCTACGCCCTGGCGCTGCACGAGGAGAAGCTCCTCTCGGTCGACTACGTCTCGACCGACAACTACAACGGCGGCGCGGCGATCAACTGCTCGGCCGACGGTGTGGGGTGCTACATCACGGGCAAGAACTGGAGCTACGTCTGGACCCGGGACCTCGCCTACGCGGGCGACCTCGGGCTCGCGCTCATCGACCCGGTCCGCATGCGCAACAGCCTTGACTTCAAGCTTTCGGAGCGTCGGGACACCGAGACCGCGGCCGGCACCGACGCGCAGATCATCCAGGACACCGGCACGGGCGGCAGCTACCCCAACTCCACGGACCGCACGAGCTGGGCCGTTGGCGCCACCGAGGTGCTGCCCTGGCTGGACGACGCCAAGCGCGCGGACTTCGCCGAGCGCTCGCTCGAGGCGATCGCCAACACGATCGAGCACGACCGCAACGTCGTGTACAACCCGACGACCGGGCTCTACCGCGGCGAGACGTCCTTCCTCGACTGGCGCCAGCAGACCTACCCCTTCTGGACCGCGGAGGACGTCACCCAGATCGCGACCTCGGAGTCACTGTCCACCAACGTGACTCACTGGGTGGCCATCGACGCCGCGGCGAACCTCGCCCAGGCCGCGGGAGATGCCGCCTCGGCCACGAGGTACCGCACCTGGGCCAACTCGCTGCGGACCGCCATCCAGGAGAACTTCTGGTTGGCGGACCAGGAGCAGTTCGCCACGGTGCTCTCCAACGCCCTCAACCTCGCCCCGGCCGAGCGCTACGACGCGCTGGGCACCGCGCTGACCGTGCTCACGGACATTGCGACCGAGGAGCAGGCCGCCCAGGCGATCGCCAGCTACCCGCAGACCCCCTTCGGCCCCGCGGTCATCTGGCCGCAGCAGCAGGAGGACGAGCGCAGCTACCACAACAAGGGCATCTGGCCCTTCGTCACCGCGTACATGCTGCGCGCCGCCGCGCATGTGGGCAACGACCAGGCCACGGCCTCGCACTTCGACTCGATGGTCCGGCAGTCGGCCATGTTCGCCTCGAACTACGAGAACATGAACATCACGACCGGTGACGTCGACACGGTTCTCAACTCCGAGCGCCAAACCTGGAGCGTGGCCGGGACGCTCGGCATGTTCCAGGACGTCATCTTCGGAATCGAGGCGACCGAGGCCGGCCTCGCGTTCGCCCCCTACCTGCCCGCGCAGGTTCGCCAGCAGTACTTCCCGGGATCGGACCAGATCTCGCTGAGCAACGTCGACTTCCGCGGCGCTCGCGTCGACGTCGTGCTGAACCTGCCCCAGGACGACGCGGCCGACGGCGCCTACGCCGTCACCGCCCTGACGGTGAACGGGCAGCCCCACGCCCTGGGCGCCCCCGTCACCCCGGCCCAGATCGGCGAGAGCGCGGTGATCGAGGTTCAGCTGGGCGACGCGGGCGAGACCGTTGCGGGCCCTGAGGTGGTCAACACCTACAACACCGGCGGCGACGACTGGCCCGTGGCCTACGACGGCGACGAGGCGGTGTTCGGCCCCTGGATCCCCGAGATCACGGATGTGCCGACCCCCGGGGACGACGGCACCTCCCTCACGCTGCCGCTCGACCTCAAGGAGCAGGACGTCGCATCGATGACGATTCTGCGCGACGGTCTGGTCGTGGCCGAGGACATCGACCCGTCCTCGTCCTGGACCGATACCACCGCGACGGCGCAGGACCGGTTGTCCTACTGCTACGCGGTGCGCACCACCTACGCCTCGGGCAACACCTCCCAGGACTCCGACCCCACCTGCTACTGGGGCCCGGACTTCGACCGGATCACCAAGATCGAAGCCAAGGACTTCGACGTGACCGGCGGGGAACCGGTGACCGACGGCGGGGTCGTGACCCACTACGCCGACTGGGGCACCGGCGACGACGACTCGATCACGGTTGAGCTCACGCCCGAGGTCTCTGGCACCTACCTCATCCAGACCGACTACTCGCTCGGCTACGACATTCGCAGCGGCGTCGCCTCGGCGATGAAGCGGGTCAGCGTCACCGAGAGGGACGGCGGCGCGGAGGTCGGCGACGGCATCCTGGTGATGCCCAACACGGACACGTGGGAGAACGAGCGTGGCTCCACCCTCGTCCCCGTCAACCTCAAGGCCGGCACGACCTACCAGGTCGCGCTGACCAACGACCGCTACACGGCCAACATGAGCTACTTTCAGGCCAACGCGTTCTACAACGACACCACCGCCGGCGCGCAGAACACGGCGGACGTGTTCCGCGTCAAGGCGATGCTCAAGCGGGCCGACGTCGCCCAGCTCGACGTCGTGATCGACGAGCGCAGCGACTCCGACGCCGAGATCGGCCAGGACGCCACGGTGATCGCCTCCGTGCGCAGCGCGGATCCGGGCCTGACCGCCGACGACGTCCGCGGTGGCGTGACGATCGACTGGGGCGACGGCTCCGTGCCTGCGGCCTTCACCGACGTCACAGCGAACGAGGACGGCTCGTTCACGGTGGCCAGGGCCCACGCCTACGCAGCCCCCGGCACCTACACCGTGACCGTCACTGCCAGCGGTGCCACGGCGGACGCCACCGCCACGCATACGGTCACCGTGCGCGATGCGGTGCAGACCGCCGTCGACCCGGCGGCGCCCGACGGCGAGAACGGCTGGTACACCACGGCGCCGACCGTGCGCGTGGAGCTGACGGGGGCCGCAGGACCCACCGTCCAGTACCGCCTCGGTGATGGGGACTGGCAGACGTACCAGGCGCCGTTCCCGCTGTCCGACGGCGTCCACCAGGTCACGGCCCGTTCGCTCGGCGCCTCGGGGCGCGCGGGCGCCGAGGTGACGACGACCGTCCAGGTCGACACCCTTGCACCGCAGACCGCCGCCTCCGCGGAGCTCGGGGTGACCGACGCCATGGTGACGATCACCGCCTCGGACGAGGTCTCCGGCGTGGCCCGGGTGGAGTACCGCTTCGCGGACGACGACGCCTGGACGACGTACTCCGAGGCCTTCGTCGCCCCGCGCACGGCGAGCGAACGCACGCTGCAGTACCGTGCACTCGACATTGCGGGGAACGCCTCCGCGACACTCTCCCTGGTTATCGAGGCGCTGCCTGGCGCCCCCACGGGCGACTTCGACGTGACCAAGGTCGTCGTCGACGAGGCCGGCCTGGTGCCTGCGGACGCCGAGTTCGTGGTCGACTACTTCGTCAACGGCTCCGCGGCGCCGTCGGGATCGCTCGTCGTCGCGGCCGGTGAGACCGTGTCGGGCCCGCAGGGCCTGGCCGAGGGCACCACGGTGACCTTCGCCGAGCAGGCACCGGCCGCCGTCCCGACCGGGACGTGGCAGACCGCCACGATCGACCCCGCCCAGATCACCATCGCGGCGGACGAGACCGCGACGGTGACGGTCACCAACGAGCTGGTGCAGAACCTGGGCACGCTCGCCATCGAGAAGCTGGTGACCGGTGTCGAGGCCGATGGCCAGGAGTTCACCTTCACGGTGACGCCCGTAGGCGCCGAACCCCAGACGGTGACGGTGACCGCCGGGGAGTCCTGGATCTCCGCGGCGCTGCCGCAGGGCACGGTCGTGGCGATCAGCGAGACCGGGTCACCGGATCTCGACGGGCTCGCCTTCACCGGTGTGACCTACGCAGGCAAGGCACTGACGCTCTCGGAGGACGGCCGGACCGCATCGGTGACGATCGGCAACGCCACGACGTCGATCGTCACGGCCACCAACGCCTATTCGGACGCGTCCTCCCCGGGCGCGGGTGGTGAGGATCCCGGCACCGATGACGGCAGGCCGGGCGGCCTTCCGGTCACCGGCGTGCAGGCGGCCGTGATCCTGCTCGCCCTGGTTCTGCTGGTTGCCGGCACCACGATGGTGGTCGCCCGTCAGCGCAGGGGGCAGGCATGACCGGCTCGCAGCAGCACACGAGGAGGGAACACACACGAGGACGTGAAGGTGGGACTGCGATGAACACCCCCAGAAGGACGAGGCGGGCCACCGCCCTGACGCTGACGGCGGTGCTCGCCGCCGGCTCCACGGGGCTGGTTGCGCTGCCAGCCTCGGCCGAGCCCGAGGTGCCGCAGGCCGCAGGCCTGACGGTGTCCTCGCCTGACGGCACGATCTCGATCGCGCTGTCGACCACCGAGTCCGGCCAGCTGCAGTACGCAGTCGCGCGCGGAACCGAGCAGCTGGTGGCCCCCTCCGACCTCGGGCTCGAGCTGACCGACCGTGTCCTGGGCGACGACGTCACGCTCGTCGCCGCGGGGGAGACCAGCACGCATGACGAGACGTGGGAGACGGTGATCGGCACTGACGCCACGGTTCGCAACCACTACACCGAGCGCACGGTGTCCTACTCCGACGACGGCGTCGCGTTCGACGTCGTCGTGCGGGCCTACGACGACGGCGTGGCGGTGCGTTACGACCTGGCCGGCGGCGGGGAGCTCGAGGCGCTCGAGATCGTCGACGAGCTCACCGAGTTCGCCCTGGTGGGCAACCCCGATGCCTGGTGGACAGCGCAGAGCTACGACGACGACGAGGCGGTGTGGCAGCAGACCTCCTTCGCCGACATGGAGAGCGCCAACCTGCCGGCCACCTTCCGCTACGGCACGGGCACCCACCTGTCCATCCACGAGGCTGACCTGGTGGACTACGCGGCGTTGACGGTGACCACAACCGACACCGGCTCCCTGCGGGCCGACCTCGTCCCGACGATCGGCCGAGATGCCGCCGTGGTCCGCGAGGACTTCGGCGCCACGCCCTGGCGCGCGATCACGATTGCGGGCGACGCCGGCGGCCTGATCGAGTCCCACCTGCTGGAGAACCTCAACCCGCCGCTGGACACCGAGCTCTTCGGTAGCGAGACCGAGGCCCGGACGTGGGTGCAGGACTCCACGTACGTCGGCATCTGGTGGATGCTGCAGCAGGAGATCGCCACCTGGGAGGAGGGGCCGCGCCACGGGGCTACCACGGCCAGGATCATCGAGTACATCGACTTCGCCGCGGGCAACGGCATCGGTGCGGTGCTGGCCGAGGGCTGGAACAAGGGCTGGGAGGGGCACTGGGGAGACCAGGACTTCGACGCCCCGACGGACGATCTCGACCTGCCCGCCGTGCTCAAGCACGCCGAGGAGAAGGGCGTCGAGTTCGTCGCCCACAACGAGACCGGCGCGAACCCCTGGAACTACGAGCAGCAGATCGAGGACGGGCTGTTCGAGACCTACCAGGACTGGGGCGTCAACTACATCAAAACCGGGTACGTGGGCAGCACGCCCAACATCCCCTCCCGCGAGGACGCCCTGGATCCGGACTTCGACATCACCAGCTTCACGCCGAAGCACCACCGCTATGACCAGGCGATGATCAACCACTTCCGCTACGTGCTCACGGAAGCGGCCAAGAACCAGATCAACGTCAACTGCCACGAGTGCGTGCACGGCACGGGAGAGTCCCGGACCTTCCCCAACGCGATTTCGCGTGAGGCGGTGCGCGGGCAGGAGTGGGATGCCTTCAGCGAGGGCAACAGCCCGGAGCACACGCTGATCCTCCCGTTCACGCGCATGCTCTCCGGACCTATGGACTACACCCCCGGCGTCATGAACGTCACCATGAACAGCCGCAACCCCGGTAGCTGGCGGGTGCACACCACGGCGGCCAAGCAGCTGGCCCAGGCAGTCACCTACTTCTCCGGGGTGCAGATGGCCGCGGACCTGCCCGAGAACTACGAGCTCAACCGCGGCATCGAGTTCTACGACGGCCTGCCGGCGTCCTGGGACGAGACCAGGGTGCTCTCCGGGGAGATCGGCGAGCATCTGGTGACCGCGCGGCGCTCGGGCGAGACCTGGTACGTGGGCGCGATGACGGGCGAGGACCCTGCGGTGCTGACCTACTCGCTGGACTTCCTGGGCGAGGGAACCTGGGTCGCCCAGGCCTTTACCGACGACGCGAGTGCGGACTACGACACGAACCCGAATCCGATCTCGGGTGACGAGTTCACCGTCACGAGCGCGGACACGCTGACGGCCGACCTGCTGCGCAGCGGCGGCCAGGCGGTGCGCCTGCGTCCGGCGACGGAGGCCGACGCCGATCTGCCCGCCTACGTGTCCCCCGCACTGACGGTCACCGAGATCAGGGCGCCGGACACGGCCCAGCCGGGCGACATCGTGAACGTGACCGTCGTCGCTCGCAACCAGGGTTCCGTTCCGGTGCGGGAGGACATCACCCTCGAGGTGAGCAACGGCGAGTCCCAGCTCGGGACGATCGCCGCAAACCAGGGCGTCGAGGGGAGCCTGCGATTCCAGGTCCGTCTTGCCGGCGAGGGGTCCGTGACCCTGACCGTGGGCGACGCCTCGAAGGTCATCACCCTCGTAAGCACGGTGGAGGTGCCGCAGAACCTGCGGATCGTCGCCAGCACCTCCGCGGTCATCTCGCTCGAGTGGGACCAGGTGGCCGACGCCACCGGCTACGAGCTGTTCCGGCGCACCGAGGACGGTCGCTACGGAGAGGTCCCCCGCGCCCGGGTGCCCGCGGGGGTGACGTCCTTCCGCGACGCGCGCCTCGACGGCGGGTCGTACCGCTACGTGCTGCGCGCGATCAAGGACGGTGAACGTTCCGCCGCGTCCGGCGAGGTCGGAGGAATCGGCGAGCTGGTCGCGACCCTGTCCGACCCGAAGGGAGACGACAACGGTCCGGGCAGCTATCTGTACCCGCAGGCCGATGCCTTCAGCGCCGGCGCCTTCGACATCACCGCGGTCGACGTCTACGACTCGGGTCACGCCTACTCGTTCGTCACGACGATCGCCGGAAGCGTCACGAATCCCTTCGGCGGCAACGCGATCTCGCTGCAGCACCTCGAGCTGTACCTCGGTGATGGCGACGCGGAGCCCGCGCCGGCGCGCGCGGGCACCAACCTGCACACCACGGGCGGCTGGAGCCACGTGGTGGTCGCCGACGGCCGGTTCGACGCAGCCGGCGTCTACGACACGGACAACGTGAGGGTGAGCGAGGTGACGCTGTCCGCCAGCGCGGCACGGCGCACCATCACCGTGACGGTGCCCAAGGCCGCGCTGCCCGAGGGCTTCGACCCGAGCCAGGCCCAGATCGGGGTCGCGATGTTCGCCAACGTCGAGGGCGGGGAGGGGATCAACTACATCCGCCCCGTGTACGACTGGAGCGCTCCGGGCAACCCCGACTGGCTGTCCCAGTGGCGCCCGGGCGGCGGCCTCGGGGAGCTCGACGGCAGCCTCGACTCGAAGGACTCGGACACCCGGGACGCCAACGCCTTCGACATCGTCGTCGGCGAAGGTCAGGCACAGGCCGAGCTGCTCGACTGGAACCGGGACGGCGGGTCCGTTCTGCCACTGGTTCCGCTGACCTCGGTGCAGCCGTAGCAGCGTTCGACGGCGGGCCCCGCTCTGTGCGCAGGACGGTGCGGGTGAAAGCGCGTGGTTCGAAAGGGATGGACGGCATGGTGCGGGCAGGTCTGGGAGTCGAGTCCGGCTATCGTCACGGCATGGAGGAGTCCGATCCGCGCGCCGAGCGCTCGCGAAGAGCCGTTGTCGACACGTTGTCCGGCGGTCAGCCCTTGACCCGCGCAGAGATCCACGAGCGCACAGGGCTGGCGCTGAGCACGATCTCCGCGGTGGTCGCGACGCTGAAGGACCAAGGGCGTCTGAGCGAGGAGACGGTGGATGCGGGGGTGGGTCGGCGTGGCCGGCCGGCGACCAGGCTGGTGCTCGTCGAGCCCTTCGGGATCGTGGTGGGGGCCTCGGTGGCGCACGACACCGTGGACGTGCTGGTTGCGACGTCGGGCGGGCAGGAGCTTGCGCGGCGCCGCGTCGACATCGCTGACCGCGCGACGGCGGGTGAGGTCATGGACCTGACCGCGGCGACGTGCCGCGACCTGCTCGACGAGACGGGGCACACCGTCGGCGAGGTCCTGGAGGTGGCGGTCGCCGTCCCCGCGCCCGTCGACCCGGTGTCGGGCTCCGTGCCCGCTGACATCACGGTGGTGTCCACCTGGCGGTCCACGGAACCGGCGCGGCTGCTGGCGGACCGGCTGGGCCGTCCCGTCTCCGCCGTCAACGACGCCAACGCGTCCGCGCTCGCGGAGTGCCGGTCCGGCGCTGCCTCGGGTGCCAGCGACATGCTGTACATCGAGTGCACGCGAGGGCTGGGCGGGGCCGTCATCATTGACGGCCTGATCCATGCGGGCTCGGACGGGCGGGTCGGGGAGGTCGGCCACGTCAAGGTGCCCGGCGGCGCCGAGCTGTGCGTGTGCGGCCAGCGCGGCTGCCTGGAGTCCGAGGTCTCCACCGTGGCGATGGCGGCGAAGCTGCGGGCGATCGGTCTGACGAGCGCAACCGCGGCGGGTATCGCCGAGGTGCTCACGGTGGAGCAGGGGAACACCGCCGTCGCGCGCCTGCTCTACGAGGCCGGCTTCAGCCTGGGCGCCGTGCTGTCGAGCATGTGCAACCTCCTCGCTCCGGAGCGCGTCGTCCTTGGTGGGGAGCTCGCGGCCGGAGGTGAGCCGCTACGCTCCGGCGTCGTCGAGTCCATCAGCCGGTACTCCCTGGCGGCCGTCGCGCGGCGCCTCGACGTCCGGCTCTCCATGCTGGGCGAGGCGGGAGCCGTGCTCGGCGCTGTGGCGTTGGCATCGGGCCAGGTGAACGCCGGTAGGAGCCGGATCGCCTACCGGGCGCTGCCCTCAGCCCAGGCCGTCGCCGGCTGACG
The DNA here is from genome assembly GCA_052086865.1 of Cellulomonadaceae bacterium. Lineage (GTDB taxonomy): Bacteria > Actinomycetota > Actinomycetes > Actinomycetales > Cellulomonadaceae > Flavimobilis. The sequence goes on along the minus strand of JBQGOU010000030.1, from coordinate 2,936 downwards.
GGCCGGCGCGGCAGGGGCGATTTCCGATCACCGGCTGCGACCGGTATGCTCGTCTGCGGCCCGCCTCGCGAGCCACGCGCCCGTAGCTCAACGGATAGAGCATCTGACTACGGATCAGAAGGTTGGGGGTTCGAATCCCTCCGGGCGCACTTAATGTCCGAAGTTCCAACATGCAGCCAAATGGATGGTGTTGGGACTTCGGACTCTTGCGTTGCGGCGTTGCGGGCCGCTGACCAGGCGTGGGCGTCGCGGGCCTTGTCAGGGTCGAGGATGATGTTGAAGGGTTCGGCGAGGACAGGTCGGATGGTCCGGTCCTCGTCGATGTAGATCTTGACGAAGAAGGCCTGGTTGCAGAGCCTGCGGGTCTGATCGTCGCATCCGGCGTAGATTCGGGCGATGTCGGCGGCGAGGTCGAGGCAGTCGCCGATGTGGGTGCGGGCTTCGGCGTAGTCGTTGTGGTGCTCGGCGAGGCGCGCATCGATGGTGTCGAGTTCGGCGCGGAGCTTGCCTTGCCGGGTCTTGAGCTGGTCGAGGCTGATCGCGTCAGCAAGGTGCGCGTCGAGGATGCGTTCCTGGTCGGCGAGGTTCTTCACCCGCCTGGCGGTGAGGTCTGCAGCCTCGTGGCTGGCGGATGCGGTGAGCCGGTCGAGTTCGACGTTGAGCGTCTCGCGGAGCACGGCGACGGTCTCGGATGGGATGCGGATGCCCTGGTAGTAGTCCTCGATCAGGGCTTCGACGTCGGTGGTGTGCAGGGCGCGCTGGGTGCAGTCGGTGGTCTTCTGGTGCCTGCCGGTGCAGACGAAGTAGGGGTAGATGGTGCCGCTGTTGGAGCGGGCGTGGTTGATCATCAGCCGTGATTCGCATTGCCCGCAGAACACGGTGCCTTTGAGGTAGTGGTCGTGGGTCTGGGTGCGGTCTCCGGACTGGTTATGCGCGCGGAGCACGCCTTGGACGGTGAGCCAGACTTCGGGTTCGACCAGGCGGGGGTGGTCGCCGTCGTAGCGGACGCCTTTGTAGACGACGTCGCCCTTGTAGTACGGGTTGCAGAGCATCCGGTGCACTGTGGACAGTGCGACGGGCCGGGAGGGGCGCTTCGGTGTCGGCAGGGTGGTGAGCCCTTTGCCGGTGAGTTCTTTGTGGAGTGCGGAGAGGCTGTAGTTCCCGGATGCGTAGGCCTGGAACGCCCAGGTCACCAGGTGTGCCCGGTCGGGGTCGATCGCGATCCCGCGCACTTCGCGGCCGAGCTCGTCGCGTTGGAGGGTGTTGAGGTAGCCGACGGGTGCCTTGGTCGGGGTGCCGCCGGTCATCGCTTTCTGAGTCATGCCTTTGACGACTTCGGTGGCGAGGTTACGGGAGTAGAACTCCGCGATGGTCGACATAATCCCGTGCAGCAGCATCCCGGACGGGGTTTCGTCGATGTTCTCGGTGGCTGAGACAAGGGTGACGCCTGCTTCTTGGAGGGCGTAGTGGATCGCGACGTCATCGGCGCGGTTGCGGGCGAGGCGGTCGACTTTGTGGACGATGCAGTACTTCACCTGGTGGGCTTTGACGTACCGGATCATGTCTTGCAGCGCGGGCCGGTCGGCTTTCTTCGCGGACTCGCCCGCGTCGACGAACTCTTCCACGATGGTCGCGCCGATCTGTTCGGCCTTGTGCTGGTTCGCGGCGCGCTGCGCGGGGATCGAGTACCCCTCGTCCTGTCCGCCCTTCTCCGCCTGCTCCTTCGTGGACACCCGCAGATAGGACACCGCCTGGGCGAGGTCACGCGCGGGCAACGGCAGACCGGAAGGATCATGGGGTGGGGTGAGTGCGGCCTGAACAGACATCAGGGGTCCTCTCGAAGTCAACGGGCAAATGAAACGATCGGCCCGAGAACCAGAGGGTGCTGGTGGCGCGTGCGTGACTTCGAGATTCACGAACCCCAGGGCGGGGTTCGCGGCCGCATTCCCCTTCGCCGGTGTCGTGCTGCCTAGCTGGGGTCCGCCCTTGTTTTGATACGCGCCCCGGCTGGGTCTGCTGGTGTCGGGGCGTGGCTTGGATGTTACCTTGGCGCACCGGTGTTCTACCGGTGCACCGGGGGTTTCAGCGAGGACGGCGCGGCGGTGTTCTCGCGCGCGGTGCGGGCGTCGGCGACGCGTTGCAGAGCGAGCCGGATGAACATCTCCGCCAGCTTGTCCACATCCGGCTCGTCACGATGCACCGCCCGGACACTCAGGCGTCGTTCGTCCCGGGGCACATAGTCCGTCTTCCGCCGATACGGACGCCTCGCACGTGCCATCAGCGACCCCTTTCGTCGGAGATCACACTGCGAATCGTCGCGTCCTGCTCCTCACGACGCGCAGCAACCTGCTCGGCGACGAATGCGAGGAAGTCGTCCGTGCGCGCCGCGACGGGGCGTTCCGTGGTGTCGGGCTCGGTCCAGTCCTCGGCCTCGCCGCCGGGCCAGGCCGTGACCCTGGTGGGGCGGTCGCGGTCGAGGCGGGTGCCGGAGATCGTGACCCAGTCCCGCAACCGCTCCCGCGCAAGGCTGAAGTCGTGGTGCCAGGCGAGAGCCTGATTGCCCTTCGCCTGGGGGTCGAAGCAGAACAACCAGTGCTGTCGCAGCGCGGACAGCTCCCACAGGAGTTCAGGGTGGTGGTGCCACATCGGCGGCACCACTTGGGCGGGGAGACCGTAGGTGTGGCGGAGCCAATCGACCCACCCGTTGAGCTCGAGGAGCTCTGCTTCGAGGTCGGCGGGTGGGAGGGTGCGCCAGTTGATCGGACGCGCCACCGCAGTGAGCGACTTCGCCAGGTCCGCCTGGAACGTCTGCTTCGCGAACGCTCTGGCTTTCTCGGCGACGTCGGCGGGAAGCCCAGAAAGGTCGATCCCGTCGAAGTAGGGCCCCTGCACAATCGGATCCGAACCTGACGGATCGGTATCGGGATCGGGCAGGT
>JBQGOU010000029.1:8866-16797 GCA_052086865.1 Cellulomonadaceae bacterium | reverse complement strand
CAGCAGGTCGCCGTTCCTGGCGACGCACAGTACGCACCGCGGCGGTGACCGCGGGTCTCGCGATCGCCCTTGCCGGGTGTTCCGCCGAGGCGCAGCGCGGGTTCCTGCCCGGGTACGAGGACGGCCCGGTCACCAACCACACCGACCGGGTGACCTCCCTGTGGACGGGCTCCTGGATCGCCGCGCTTGTGGTGGGGATCATTACCTGGGGCCTGATGCTCTGGTGCGTCGTCGTCTACCGCAAGCGCAAGAACGACCACACGCTGCCGGTGCAGAACCGCTACCACGTGCCGCTCGAGATGATGTACACCGTCGTCCCGATCATCATGGTCGGCGTGCTGTTCTACTTCACCAACCGGGACATGACGGAGATCCGGTCGCTCGAGGGCGAGCCCGACGTCACCATCCAGGTCATCGGCAAGCAGTGGAGCTGGGACATCAACTATCTGGACGACCAGGTCTACGACACGGGCGTGCACGCCAGCGACGTCAGCGCCCTGGGCGGGGACACCTCCCTGGACGGAGCCCCCGGCACCGACGAGACCCTGCCGACGCTGTACCTGCCGGTCGGCCAGTCGGTCCGTCTGGTCCTCGACTCGCGTGACGTCATCCATTCCTTCTGGGTCCCTGCGTTCCTGGACAAGCTCGACATGATCCCCAACCGGACCAACCAGATGCAGCTGACGCCCCTGCGCGAGGGCTACTACGCCGGTAAGTGCGCCGAGCTGTGCGGTGAGCACCACTCCGGCATGCTCTTCAACGTCGCGGTCGTCTCGCTCGAGGAGTACGAGGAGCACATGGACGAGCTGCGGGCGGCGGGCCAGACCGGGGAGCTCGGTCTCGAGCTGAACCGCAGCGCGGTCGACGCCTACGCGGGCACGGAGGAGAGCTGATGGCCGGGGTATACGACGAGTCGATTCCGGGACTCCCTGAGAAGCGGCAGTCCATGGGCAGGACAGTCGTCAAGTGGATCACCTCCACGGACCACAAGACGATCGGGTACCTGTACCTGATCACGTCCTTCATCTTCTTCTGCATCGGTGGCCTCATGGCGCTGGTGATCCGCCTTGAGCTGTTCGAGCCGGGTATCCAGATCGTGGCCAGCAAGGAGCAGTACAACCAGCTGTTCACGATGCACGGCACCGTGATGCTGCTGCTCTTCGCCACCCCGCTGTTCGCCGGATTCGCCAATGTGCTGATGCCCCTGCAGATCGGCGCGCCGGACGTTGCATTCCCGCGCCTGAACATGTTCGCCTACTGGCTCTACCTGTTCGGCGGGCTGATCGCGTCAGCCGGCTTCCTCACCCCGCAGGGCGCCGCATCGTTCGGCTGGTTCGCATACGCCCCGCTGTCCAACGAGCAGTACAGCCCCGGCCTGGGCGGTGACCTGTGGGTGTTCGGTCTCGCGCTCGGTGGCTTCGGCACGATCTTCGGTGCCGTGAACTTCATCGCCACCATCATCACGATGCGCGCCCCCGGCATGACCATGTTTCGGATGCCGGTGTTCACCTGGGCGGTGCTGATCACCTCCATCCTGGTGCTCATGGCCTTCCCCCCCCTGGCCTCCGCGCTGCTCGCACTCGGTGCCGACCGGCAGCTGGGTGCGCAGGTGTTCAACCCGGAGAACGGGGGCGCCATCCTGTGGCAACACCTGTTCTGGTTCTTCGGCCACCCGGAGGTGTACATCATCGCCCTGCCGTTCTTCGGCATCGTCTCGGAGATCATCCCGGTCTTCAGCCGTAAGCCGCTGTTCGGCTACAAGGGCATGGTCTACGCGCTCATCGCCATCGCGGCCCTGTCCGTGACCGTCTGGGCGCACCACATGTACGTCACCGGTGCGGTGCTGCTGCCATTCTTCGCGCTGATGACCATGCTGATCGCGGTGCCGACAGGCATCAAGTTCTTCAACTGGATCGGCACGATGTGGCGCGGAAAGCTCACATTCGAGACACCGATGCTGTGGGCGATCGGCTTCCTCGTCACCTTCCTCTTCGGCGGGCTGACCGGTGTGATCCTGTCCACCCCCGCGCTGGACTTCCACGTGACGGACACCTACTTCGTGGTTGCGCACTTCCACTACGTCGTCTTCGGCACCGTGGTGTTCGCGATGTTCGCCGGCTTCTACTTCTGGTGGCCCAAGTTCACGGGAAAGATGCTCAACGAGCGGCTCGGCAAGATCCACTTCTGGACCACGTTCTTCGGGTTCCACGCCACGTTCCTCGTGCAGCACTGGCTCGGCGTGGAGGGCATGCCACGGCGATACCCGGACTACATGCCGGAGGAGGGCTTCACCTGGATGAACCAGGTCTCGACCATCGGCTCGTTCGTCCTCGCGGGCTCGACACTGTTCTTCTTCTGGAACGTGTACATCACGGCGCGCAACGCGCCGAAGGTCACGGTCGACGACCCGTGGGGCTACGGCTCGTCGCTCGAGTGGGCCACCTCGTGCCCGCCGCCGCGGCACAACTTCACCTCGCTGCCGAGGATCCGTTCCGAGCGGCCCGCCTTCGACCTGCACCACCCCGAGGTCGCGGCGATGGACCACATGGACCCGGACCCCAACGTGCTCGACAAGGCGCTCGGTGAGGCGGACCGCCGCGGGGAGCAGACCCTGACGGCGCAGCGTGCCGCCAACGGCTCGGGCGAGCCCGAGCGGTCCGGACCGGTGTTCGGCGGCCCCGAGGGAGACCAGCGATGAAGTTCGAGACGAGACTGTTCCTGTTCGGCGCGCCGTTCTTCGTCCTGGCCTCGGCCGTGTACGGGATCCTCAGCGGCTGGGAGCCCGTCGGCACGATCTGCATGCTGCTCACCGGCCTGCTCGTGATCATGATCGGCGGGTACCTGGCCGTGACGGCCCGGAGCATCGATCCACGCCCGGAGGACGATCCGCACGGCGAGATCGACCAGGGTGCTGGCGACCAGGGCGTGTACGCCCCGTGGAGCTGGTGGCCGCTGGTGCTCGCTGCAGCGGCAGCCGTGTGCTTCCTCGGCCTCGCCGTCGGCTGGTGGGTCTTCTACATCGGTGGCGCCGTGGGCGTCGTCGCCCTTGTCGGCTGGGTCTTCGAGTACTCCCGCGGCCAGCACGCACACTGAGGCCCCTGCCGCGCCCGCGCGGAGCCTCCTTGCCCGACTTTTCTGGGCTTTCGGTCACCAGTGGTGACCGAAAGCCCAGAATCGTATGTGGGGCCGGGACCGGAACCGACCCGGCGGCCAAGCCCGCCGGCCCTGGCCGCCAGGTCGAGGACCCCAAGGGGCGACGAGGACCCCAAAAGGACGGCGAGGGCCCCACGGGAGATCTCCTCCCGTGGGGCCCTCGGTGATCCGTCGGCCTGCTTCGCTGCTCGACTCTTCTGGGTTTTCGGTCACCACGCCTGACCGAGAGCCCAGAGTTGCTCGCGGAAAGCCGAGGCGAGCTCAGGCGGGAACGATGAGCCCGGACGTCTGCGCCTTCGCGCGCTCGATGCGGGCCGAGACGTCGGCCCAGTTCACGATGTTCCACCACGCCTTGACGTAGTCCGCCTTGACGTTGACGTAGTCGAGGTAGAACGCGTGCTCCCACATGTCCAGCTGCAGCACGGGGGTCAGACCGATCGGCAGGTTGCCCTGCTGGTCGTAGAGCTGGACGTTGAGCAGCTTGGCGCCGATGGAGTCCCAGGCGAGGATAGACCAGCCGGAGCCCTGCACGCCGAGGGCCGTGGCGGTGAACTGGTTCTTGAAGCCCTGGAACGAGCCGAAGTGCTCGGTGATCGCGTCGCCGGCGATACCGTCGGGCTCGCCGCCGCCGTCCGGGGAGAGGTTCTGCCAGAACACCGAGTGGTTCACATGCCCGCCAAGGTTGAACGCGAGGTTCTTCTCGTGCAGGTTGATCGCGGCAAAGTCGTTCTTCTCCCGGGCCTCCGCAAGCTTCTCCAGCGCGGTGTTGGCTCCCGCTACATACGTCGCGTGGTGCTTGTCGTGGTGCAGCTCCATGATGCGAGCGGAGATGTGCGGTTCGAGCGCCGCGTAGTCGTAGGGGAGATCCGGAAGGGTGTAGACCGCCATGGTGAGTACCTCCAACGTCTGGGATGTGCCGCTTTGTGGGCACGTCCACGTATCGAACCCGTACGGCGCCAGGCGAGAACTCGCGAGGCGCCGTACGTCTAGGTCAACACAACCGTATCGTCAGTGATTCCGCACGTCGTCGGGTGCGGCGTCCAGCTGGCGGTCGGTTGCGGTCTGGGGGGCGGCCAGCGCGTCGTGCTCGCCGTGCGAGTGGGCCGCACGCAGCTCGGGCGGGGTAACCGGCTCGACCCTGTCCTCGTAGAAGAACCGTGACAGACGCTGGAAGAACTTGTCCTTGCGGTAGCCCTTGCGGCGTACGCCGCGGGAGTCCTCGGGAGGCTCGATCTCCAGGGGTTGGTGGGCGTCGTAGCTGACCCGGAGCCAGAGCTCCTGGTCGTCCAGCGGCTTGTGCACCTCGATGTACTCCCCGTTGGGGTGACGCACGATCGTGCCCGTCTCGTGTCCGTGCAGGACCAGCTCGCGGTCCTTGCGCTGCAGCGACAGGCAGATCCGCTTGGTGATCCAGAACGCGAACCACGGCCCGAGGAACAGCAGCACGCGGAACGCCCACGTGATCTGGTTGATCGACAGCATGAAGTGCGTGGCGATCAGGTCGTTGGAGCCGGCCAGTATGAGAATGAAGAAGGCGGTCAGGAGCGCGACGCCGAGCCCGGTGCGGACCGGCACATTGCGCGGCCGGTCGAGCACGTGGTGCTCGCGCTTGTCCTTGGTCACCGCCGCCTCGAGGAACGGGTAGGCGGCGATGAAGGTGAACAGCAGCCCGGGGACCACCACCGCGGGGATGAGGACGTTCAAGGACAGCGTGTAGCCGCCGATCACGTACTCCGTCTGACCTGGCATCAGGCGCAGGGATCCCTCGAGGAAGAGCATGTACCAGTCGGGCTGGGCGCCAGCGGACACGGGGGACGGATCGTAGGGGCCGTAGTTCCACACGTTGTTGATCGACATGGTCGCGCCCATCAGCGCGAGCACCCCGAACACGATGAAGAAGAAGCCGCCGGCCTTGGCCACGTAGACGGGGAACAGGGGAAAGCCCACCACGTTGGTGTCCTTGCGCCCGCCGCCGGGGTACTGCGTGTGCTTGTGCAGCACGACCATGAACAGGTGCAGGCCGACGAGCGCCAGGATCAGCGCAGGCACGAGCAGGATGTGCACCGTGAACAGGCGCGGGATGATGTGTTCGCCCGGGAACTCCCCGCCGAAGATGAAGTAGGACAGGTAGGAGCCGATGACCGGGATCGACTTCACCACGCCGTCGGTGATGCGCAGCCCGTTGCCGGAGAGCACGTCGTCGGGCAGCGAGTAGCCGGAGAAGCCGGCAGCCAGACCGAGGATCATCAGCACGAAGCCGACCATCCAGTTCAGCTCGCGGGGCTTGCGGAACGCGCCGGTGAAGAACACGCGCATCATGTGCGTCACGATCGAGGCCATGAACAGCAGCGCTGCCCAGTGGTGGATCTGACGCATCAGCAGCCCACCCTTGACCTCGAACGAGGTGTGCAGGGTGGAGGCGAAGGCCTCGGACATCTCGATGCCCTGCATGCTCACGGGCAGTGCGTCGTCCGGGTAGGTGATCAGGCCCATGCTGGGCACGAAGAACAGTGCAAGGAACGTGCCGGAGATCAGCAGCACCACGAAGGAGTACAACGCGATCTCGCCAAGCAGGAACGACCAGTGGTCGGGGAAGACCTTGCGGGCGAACTCCTTGATGGCCTTGCTCACGCCAGTGCGCTGGTCGAGGTAGTCGACCGGACCGGGAAGCGTCGTCCCAGCGGGTGTGGTGCTCACTTCAGACGCTCCCAGTAGCTCGGGCCGACGGGTTCGCGGAAGTCGCTCTGCGCGACGAGGTAGCCCTCGTCGTCGACGGTGATCGGCAGCTGCGGCAGCGGGCGCTTCGCGGGGCCGAAGACGACCTTGGCGCCGTCAGCGACGTCGAACGTCGACTGGTGGCACGGGCACAGCAGGTGGTGGGTCTGACGCTCGTACAGTGCGACTGGACAGCCCACGTGCGTGCAGATCTTCGAGTAGGCGACGATGCCGTTGTAGGACCAGGTCTCCCCGTCCGGGGACTGGTCGGCCTTGAGATCCCGCTCGTCGAGCCGAACGAGGAGGACGACGGCCTTGGCCTTCTCCTCCATCCAGTGGCTGTGGTCGCGCAGGCCTTCCGGGATGACGTGGAACGCGGAACCGATCGTGACGTCCGACGCCTTGATCGGGCGTCCGGACGGGTCGATCATCAGCTTGGTGCCTCGGCGCCACACCGTGTGCCGGAGCTTGGACACGTTCCAGTCAGCGCCGACACTGCCGATGAGGGGCACTGCGATGGTCAGCGGAAACAGGGCCAGCGCGGAGACGACCGCACCCTTGAGCACCCCGCGACGCGCCACGCCCGAGTCCTTGGCGCCGTCCGTCATGGCCTGCACTGCGTCGGCGCGCGTCTGGGCGTCGGCGGCGAGCGGCTTGCGCTTCTCGACGACCTCGTGGTCGGACATCAGCGTCTTCGCCCAGTGCACGGCGGCCACGCCGATACCGAGGAGGGACAGGGCAAGGCCAAGACCGAGCAGGAGGTTCGAGAGCTTGACGCTGCTCGGGTCGTCCGTCAGCGGCAGCGCGAAGTACGCCGTGATGGTGCCGACGGTGCCGAGGATGGACAGCACGAACAGGACGACGACCTGGCGCTCGGCGCGCTTGGCGGCCTTCGGGTCCTTGTCCGCCATCCGGTGCTTGTGCTCGGGGAGGCCCGGGTCGATGAAGACCTCGACCTGGCCGTCGCCGGAGCCTCGGATGAGCTCCGAGGGGGGCTGCTGCGCGTTCACGAGGATTTCGCTCCGATCCATACTGCGGCGCCGATGAGCAGGCCGAGGCCGACGACGAACACCCACAGCCCCTCGCTGACAGGGCCGAGAGAGCCGAGGCTGATGCCGCCCACGGACCCGTCGCGCTGCTCCACGACGTAGGCGATCACGTCGCGCTTCTCCTCGGGGGTGAGGTTGGCGTCATTGAACTTCGGCATGGACTGCGGGCCGGTGAGCATCGCCTCGTAGATCGCTGTGGGAGTGGTCTCCCACAGCGACGGGGCGTACTTGCCCTCGGTCAGCGCGCCGCCAGCACCGACGGCGTTGTGGCACATCGCGCAGTTGGTGCGGAACAGCGCGGCGCCGTTGGCGGAGTTGCCGAGCGCGGGGTCCACCATCGTGTCGCTGGGGATGGACGGCCCGGGGCCGAGCGTCGCGACGAACGCGGCGAGCTGGCGTGTCTGCTCGGGGTTCATCTGCGGCGGCTTCGCCTGCGCCTGGGGACCCGACATCTGCATGGGCATCCGGCCGGTGCTGACCTGGAAGTTCACCGCGGCGGCGCCGACGCCCACGAGAGAGGGGCCGTCGTCGGTCCCGCTGGCCGCGGGGCCGTGGCAGGTGGCGCAGTTGGCCTGGAACAGCTGCTTGCCCGCTTCGACGTCGTCGGCGGAGGCGACGGTGTCGGCGTTCGCCGTGGTCGGTGCGAGCGCGGCGTAGATGCCGCCCGTCGCGAGCAGCGCCAGCAGCAGCAGCACGACCGGGGCGAACCGGTGGTGGCGGCGGGCGGCGAGAGCCTTCACTGGTGGATCCTCGTCTCGCTGGTGGGGGTGGGGGCGTGGGACATGGCAGCGGGCGGGTCTACCGCAGGAGGTAGATCACGAAGAACAGGGCGATCCACACGACGTCGACGAAGTGCCAGTAGTAGGAGACGACGACTGCCGTGGTGGCCTCGTGGTGACCGAACTTGCGTGCCGCGAAGGATCGTCCGAGCAGGAAGAGGAAGGCGATCAGACCACCGATGACGTGCAGCCCGTGGAAGCCGGAGGCGAGGTAGAACACCGATCCGTACGGGCT
>JBQGOU010000029.1:0-8856 GCA_052086865.1 Cellulomonadaceae bacterium | reverse complement strand
CGAGATCGTGACACCGTGCTCGACCAGCTCCGCGTACTCGTACACCTGCCCACCGACGAAGATCGCGCCCATGACGAACGTCAGCACGATCCACTCGTTCATGCCCCAGCGGCCGATCTGCCAGATCGACCCGGTCCGGCGCGGCTGGAAGCGCTCGGCGGCCCAGACGCCCATCTGGCAGGTGACGGACGAGAGCACCAGGACCGTGGTGATCCCGAGCGCGAACCAGAAGTTCAGGCGCGAGGAGTAGCCGGACCACTCCTCGGCGGGCATAACCGAGCGGTGCGTGAAGTACATCGCGAAGAGTCCCGCAAAGAACATGAGCTCGCTCGCGAGCCACACGAAGGTGCCGACCGATACGGGATTCGGCCGGTTCACGCTGACGTGCGAGGCGCTGGGGGCGGCGGTTGCAGTCGACACGAAAGTCATTATGGCCGACGCGCGCCGTGATTGGGGCCCATAGGCCTAGATGCTGCGGCGTGCGATGGCGCACAATGGGGCGCTCACGACGGTGCAGGCCTTGAAACTCCGCGGTTCCGCGCCATGCGGGGGGTCCTTTCTGACGACTTGGGCAATAGTGTCAAACGTGCCGCTGCGGCGTGTATCGCGCAGACTTTCCCCGTGTGCCGCGTATGTGGCCGTGGCGAGGCCCGCTGCGGTGGGCAACCGTGCCAAGATGCGGGGAGGAACTTCCCCGTCCCAGCCAGAGGTGATGACGATGACGACGCACGAGGTGGCAGGCACCGCACACGGGCCTGCGCCGCGGATCCTGCTGTACAGCGACGACGCGGCGGTCAGGGAGCAGGTGCGTCTTGCGGTCGGACCTCGACTGCGGGCCGGCGCACCCCGGATCGCCTGGGTCGAGACGGCGACTGCCCCCGCGGTCACCGAACGCAAGGACCTGGGGAGCTTCGACCTGCTGATCCTTGACGGGGAGGCCGACAAGGTCGGTGGAATGGGGATGTGCCGCCAGCTCAAGAACGAGGTGTACCGGTGTCCGCCGGTGCTGCTACTGACGGGCAGGCCGCAGGACGCCTGGCTCGCCTCGTGGTCCCTCGCTGACGACGTCGTGGCTCGTCCCCTCGACCCGATCGAGCTCCAGCGCGTCGTGGCACGGCTCGCCGGCTCGTCCCAGCCCGTCGCGTGAGCGGCGCTGACGTGGCGCGCCCCGCCCCCGAACCCGCCGCGGAACCGACCTGGTCGGACCTGCTCACCCGACTGGTGGTCGGCCTGGACCTCGACACCGCCACCGCGCACTGGGCGATGGACCAGGTGATGCGCGGCGAGGCCTCCCCGGCGCGGCTCGCGAGCCTGCTGACGGGCCTGCGAGCCAAGGGCGAGACGGTTGAGGAGCTGTGGGGCCTTGCCGCCGCGATGGTGGCGCACGCCGTGCCCTTCGACTACCCCGGGCGCGCGGTGGATATCGTGGGAACCGGCGGGGACCGGGCGCACACCGTCAACATCTCGACGATGGCCTCGATCGTCATCGCGGGAACCGGCACGGCCGTGATCAAGCACGGGAACCGCGCAGCATCCTCGTCGTCCGGGTCGGCGGACGTGCTCGAGCAGCTCGGGATCCGTCTCGACCACCCGCCGGAGCGGGTGCGCGAGCTCGTGGACGAGGTCGGAATCACCTTCTGCTTCGCCCAGACCTTCCACCCTTCGTTCCGCCACGCCGGTCCCGTGCGCCGCGAGCTGGGCATCGCGACGGCGTTCAACTTCCTCGGACCGCTGACGAACCCGGCGCAACCCGCCGCGAGCGCGGTGGGTTGCGCCGATGCCCGGATGGCGCCGCTGATGGCGGGCGTCTTCGCCTCCCGAGGCACCGACGCGCTCGTCTTCCGCGGGGACGACGGTCTGGACGAGCTCGCGCCGACGGCCACCGCCCGGGTGTGGGAGGTTCGCGCGGGCCAGGTGCAGGAGACGGAGCTGGACCCGGTCGGGGACCTCGGCCTGGCACCGGCCACCGTGGCCGATCTTCGCGGTGCCAGCGCGGCCTACAATGCCGACATCGCTCGGGGCGTGCTGGGCGGGGGCGGCGGGCCGGTGCGCGAGACGGTGCTGCTCAACGCGGCGGCGGGGCTTGTCGCCGACGGCACCCTGCCGGGCACCGCGGTCGGCGACCTGGCCGATCGGCTGCGCGCCGGCATACGTCATGCCGAGCAGGCCTTGGACTCCGGCGCGGCCGCCGACGTGCTGGCGCGGTGGGCCGCCGCGTCCGCACGCGCCTAGCGACGGCAGGACGGGGCGGCCGCTCCGGCGACGGTGCCCCGGAACCCCGGCAGTCCTAGTCGTCCAGACCCAGGTCGAAGGCCTCGGCGAGGTCTGTCGGTGAATAGGTGCGGAAGGCCAGGTTGGTGCGGGTGCGCAGGATGCCTGGCACCTTGTTGATGCCGTCGGCGATCACGGTGGCCAGCTCGTCGTGCGACGTCACCCGGACGATGGCGACGAGGTCGCTCTCGCCGGTCACGGAGTAGAGCTCACTGACGCCGGGGATCGTCGCGACGACGGCGGCGACGCCGGAGATCTGGTCGGGTGTCGCATCGATCATCACGATCGCGGTCAGCATCGTCGCTCCTTGCCGTACGGGCGGAAGGGGTCGGGCGGCCCCTCGACACGCATCCTCCCACGGCCGCCGTGGCCGAACTACTCCTCTGCCAGCCCGGCGCGAGCGGACCGGGCGGAACGCACCGCGCCGGAGAGGGCCGCGTGCCGGGCGGCGCCCGCAACCGGCCGGGTGATCGGGTCGGAGACCTGCACGAGGCGTACGCCCGGCTCTGCGAGCCAGGCGAGCAACAGCGTCGTCTCCTCGGGGTGTGCCGCAGTGGCCGGCGCCGTGGGCGCGGCGACATGCTCGGCCGTGGCGACCGCAGCGTCGATCGTCAGATAGGGGTCGCACCCCGGCGGGCTCACCGCCGTCGCGGCGAGGCGGCCGTGGCGCACCACGACGACCTCCCAACCGCCCGCAGCGTCGCGGCGGGCCGCCACGAGCTGCGCGCACCGGGCCAGAGGACCGAACTCCTGGGCGCGCTGGGCGCCGACGAGGAAGGCGGCGAGACGGTCCCGCACTCCGGCCGCCTCCTCGTACTTCTCCCGGGCGGCGAGCTCCGCCATCCGTGCCGTGTGGGCCTCGACGACCGGCGTCGGGTCACCGGTCATGGCCGCGGCCAGCTCCTCGATCACCGTGCCGTAGCTGGCGCGCACCCGTTCGCCGGAAGCGTCGGCACCGGCCAGGCACGGGGCGGCACACCGGCCCATCTCTGCGAGCGCGCACGCGGTGGCTCCCGGTGTGGCGACGAGCGGCAGCCGGCGCGTGCACTGGCGCACCGCGAACGCGTGCTGCAGCGCCTCGAGCGCCTGCTGCGCGACCTTGCGGGACGGGAAGGGGCCGATGTGATGCGCCGCGCCAGGTCCGGGCCGAACGTGCGCGACGATGGACAGCCGGGGGTGGGGCTCCGCGGTGACGCTGAGCCAGGGCATGCGCTGGGGGAACTTCGATCGGCGGTTATAGCGCGGGGCATGCTCGGCGATCAGCCGCAGCTCGCGCACCTGCGCCTCGAGACGCGTCGCGCAGGGCACCGTGGAAACGCGGTCGGCGAGCTGCAGCATCTCCTGCATCCGCGAACGCTTCTCCGATGCGGTGAAGTAGCTGCGCACGCGTCCGCGCAGGTTGGTCGAGGTGCCGACGTAGAGCACCTCGTCCCCCGGACCGTGGAAGAGGTAGACCCCCGGGCCCGTCGGCACGTCCTGGGCGAGATGGCGTTTGGCGCGCACGGCCGGGGCGACGGGGTCCGCTGCGCTTGCGAGGTCTTCGAGGTGAGTCACACCCCACGGGGCGAGTCGGTCGAGCAGCGCGTGCAGCACGTCGACGGTCGCCCGCGCGTCGGACAGTGCGCGGTGGTCCGGGGTGACGGTGGCCCGGAACAGCGCGGCCAGCGTGCCGAGGCGATGGTTGGGCGCCTCGTCGCGGGTGACCACGCGCCGGGCGAGCGCGACGGTGTCGACCACCTGGTTGCCCGGCCAGGCCAGGTCCATCTCGCGCGCGGCGGCGCGCAGGAAACCGACGTCGAACCGTGCGTTGTGCGCCACGAGCACCGCGCCGTGCATGAACTCCCAGAATGCCGGCAGCACACCGCGGATCGACGGTGCGTCGGCGACCATCCGGGTGCTGATCCCCGTCAGACGTGTGATCTGCGCGGGGATGGGCACCCCCGGGTTGACGAAGGTCTGAAACTCTCCGAGCCGCTGCCCGCCCCGCACCTTGACCGCACCGATCTCCGTGATCCCGGACGTGGCGGGCGACGTGCCCGTCGTCTCGAGGTCCACGACCACGAACGTCACCTCGGACAGCGGGGTGCCGATCTCCGCCAGGGTCGGTTGGACCGCCGTGCGGGCCCCGCCCGACGCGCCGCCGGCCAGAGCGCCGGATGCTCGCGGACGCGGCAGCGTCGTGCCGGGGAAGTGGTCGGGTCGAGGCGCGGAACGCATGGCGAGCACGTTACGTGCCGCCACCGACACGCGCGGGACGAGTGCCTCGGCCCGGCCCTCAGACGGGCTCGGTGGTCTGGCCAGCGGTTTCGGCGTACAGCGCGTCGACCTCGCCCGCGTGGTCCGCGAGGACCAGTGCGCGCTTCACTTTCAGCGACGGGGTGAGATAGCCGTTCTCGACGGTGAAGTCCGTGTCGAGGATCGTGAACTTCCGGATCGACTCGGCGCGTGAGACGGCCTTGTTCGCCCGGGCGATGGCCGTGTCGATCGACGCGAGCACATCCGGGTCGGCGAGGGCCTCGGCCACGGAGAGCTCCGGCTTGCTCCGCGCGGCAAGCCAACCGGGCAGCGCCTCGGGGTCGAGGGTGATCAGCGCCGCGATGAAGTGCCGGCCGTCGCCTACCACCACGCACTGGCTGACCAGGGCGTGAGCGCGCACACGGTCCTCCAGCGCCGCCGGGGCGACGTTCTTGCCCGCGGCGGTGACGATGATCTCCTTCTTGCGGCCGGTGATCCGCAGGAAGCCGTCTTCGTCGATGGAGCCCAGGTCACCGCTGCGGAACCAGCCGTCGGTGAAGGCCTCGGCCGTGGCCTGCGGGTTGTTGTGGTAGGCGCGGAAGACGTGCGGACCCTTGATGAGGATCTCGCCATCCGGGTCGGTTCTGAACGCGCATCCGGGAAGCGGCGGCCCGACGGTGCCGATCTTCGTGCGGTCCGGCAGGTTCACGGATGTCGGCGCCGTGGTCTCGGTGAGTCCGTAGCCCTCAAGGACACGCAGGCCGACTCCGCGGAAGAAGTGTCCGAGCCGCTCGCCGAGGGCCGCTCCGCCCGAGATGGCCCACTTGGCCTGGCCGCCGAGCGCGGCGCGCAGCTTCTTGAGGACGAGCGCGTCGGCCACCTTGTGCTGCAGTCGCAGGCCCAGGGCGGGGCCCTGGGGGGAGTCCTGTGCGCGGGAGTAGGCGATCGCCGTCGCCGCCGCCCAGTGGAAGATCTTCTTCTTGCCGCCCGCGACGGCCTTCTGCTCGGAGGAGTTGTAGACCTTCTCGAACACGCGCGGCACCGAGAGGATGAAGGTGGGCTGGAACACCTGGAGGTCGGGCAGCAGGGTCTTGGTGTCCGGCGTGTGCCCGAGCACGGCCCCCGCGGGGATCACGAGCACCTCGATGAAGCGTGCGAACACGTGGGCGAGCGGCATGAACAGCAGCGTGCGTGTGCCGGGCTCGGCAACCACCTCGTGCAGCCGTGCGACCGCGTTCACTGCGAGCACGTAGAAGTTCCCGTGCGTCAGCTCGGCGCCCTTGGGTCGCCCGGTCGTGCCCGAGGTGTAGATGATGGTGGCAATGTCGTCGAGGCCGGCCAGGGAACGGCGACGGTCGATCTCGGCGTCGGGCACCTGCGTGCCGAGCGACACCAGCTCGGCCACCGCGCCGGCCTCGATCGTCAGCAGCTGGGCGAGGGCGGGCAGCTGGTCGCGCACCTCTGCGACCGTGGCGGCGTGCGCCGCGGTCTCGACCACGAGTACGCGGACGTCGGAGTCGGACATGATCCACTCGACCTGGCTGGCCGAGGAGGTCTCGTACAGCGGGACGGGAACGGCGCCGGCGGCCCATGCGGCGAAGTCCAGCAGGGTCCACTCGTACCGGGTCCGGGACATGATGCCGACCCGGTGCCCGGGCTCGACGCCGAGCGCGACGAACCCCTTGGCGACGGCGGTCACGTGGTCCCAGAACTCCTGAGCGGTGTGGCTGTGCCACGGTTCGCCCTCGGCTCCCTTGACCTCGATCAGAGGGTCGCTGCCCTTGGCGGCTACGCGCTGCGCAAGAAGGTCATTGAGGTTGTGCGAGGGGTCGGGTGTGACAAGGATGGGCGTGGCGGACTCGCTCATGCTGACTCCAGTGGCAGTAGGGCGGCGTGTGCGCAAGAGACTATCGTCCTACGGGCGCCGATGTTTGCCCGTGGCCATGTTTCGCGCCACGTTCACCCGCAGGTCCGACCGGCCCAAGGGTCCCGGTTGCCGGGGGCAGAACTGTGGCAGGCTAGGCGCCGAGAATCCCCACGACGCAAAGGACATCAACCATGCACGCCCTCGGGGTCGACATCGGTGGCACCAAGATCGCTGCGGGCGTCGTCGATGACGACGGAAACATCCTGGCTCAGGTCCGCCGGGCCACGGACCCGGAGGACGCCGGCAACATCGACCGTGCCATCGCGGACGCCTACGAGGAGCTGGCCCGCTCCTACGAGATCAGCGCCGTCGGGCTCGCTGCGGCCGGGTTCTGCAGCCCCGACCGCCAGTCGGTCCTGTTCGGGCCGAACATCGCGGCCTGGCGCGAGTACCCGCTGGCCAAGCGGGTCGGCCAGCTGATCGCAAGCGAGGTGCCGATCGTCGTGGAGAACGACGCCAACGCCGCGGGCTGGGCCGAGTTCCGCTTCGGGGTGGGACGCGAGGCGAGCGACATGGTGATGCTCACCGTCGGAACCGGGCTCGGCGGCGCGATCATCATGGACGGCCGCCTGCGCCGGGGGCGCTACGGCGTCGCCGCCGAGGTCGGGCACATGCGGATCGTCCCCGACGGTCGGTTCTGCGGCTGTGGTCACGCGGGGTGCTGGGAGACCTATGCCTCTGGCTCCGCGCTCGTGCGCGCCGCCCGTGCCGCCGTCGTCGCCTACCCGGACCGCGCCGCAAGGCTGCTCGACCTGTGCGAGGGGCGCCCGAAGAAGTTGGGCGGACCTGACATCACGACAGCCGCCTTCGAGGGTGACCCGCTGGCCGTCGAGCTCTTCGCCGACCTGGGGCGCTGGCTGGGGGAGGGGGCGGCGTCGGTGACCGCGCTGCTGGACCCTGAGGTCATCGCCATCGGCGGTGGAGTCTGCGCGGCGGGTGAGGTGCTGCTCGAGCCGACCCGGGCCGGATTCCTGCACCAGCTCTCCGCGCTCGGGCACCGGCCGGAGGCCACGATCAAACTCGCCTCGATGGGCAACGAGGCGGGGATCGTCGGGGCCGCCGACCTCGCACGGCTCTGACCCGGGTGGCGCGCCGTCAGACGACTGCGCCGGGGTCCGGGTCGTCGGGGTCGTGGTGCGAGGGCATGCGCCACACCAGGACGCCGAGCGCCGCGACGAACAGAGCCCCGGCCACCTGGAAGGCGACGGCGGGAACGCGCTGCCAGAACAACACGGACGCCAGCGCCGCCAGCGGCACCAGGGCGACGACGCTCCAGGCCAGGTTCTTCACCGGGTCGCGGCCCAGCAGCGTGCCCGGCTCGGGCGGCTCGAAGTGGCTCTGCTCCTCCTCAAGCTCCTCGAGCTCGGGAGTCGCGGAGCGGTCCCGCGGCCCCGCCGCCCGTACCCACGGTGCGCGCGGAAAGGACCAGGCCGCGTCGTCGGTGGGTTCGGGCACGTCGGGAGCGCCGGCAGCGTCGGCATCGTCTCGGTGCGCCGCGTCCCCGGACGGGCCGTCCTCGTCCGGCCGCCGCGGCTCCGGGGCCCCGGGCCCGTCGGCGCGCAGCGCGCGGACGATCCGGGCGAACTCCGCGTCGATCGTCGTCGGGGACGGTTCGGGTGCGGACGAAGCGGTCGGGCCCGGTTCCGGCCCGGCCACGGGGTCCCGATGCGCGCCCGGGTGCTCTCCTGCGGTATCTTCGCAGGCGGAACCTGCGTCACCGTCGAGGTCAGGGGACGTGCCGTCGGCGCCGTCGGAGGCGTCCCGGCGGGAACCGTCGTCAGGTCCCGGCGCGGTGTTCGGATCGACCATGCACCTCACTCTAGAGTCAGGTGCGCACCTCGTGAACGCGTGGCGCTTGGAGGAGGCGGCTTGTTCTACTGGTTGATGAAGCGCGTGTTCGCCGGCCCGGCGCTGCGCCTGTTCTTCCGACCCTGGTCACGGGGGGTGGAGAACCTTCCCGAAAGCGGCGGGGCGATCCTGGCGAGCAACCACCTGGCCGTCATCGACTCGTTCATCCTGCCGCTCATGATCGACCGCGAGATCGTGTTCATCGGCAAGTCCGAGTACTTCACCCAGACGGGGATCAAGGGCCGGCTGAAAGCGGGCTTCTTCCGCGGGGTCGGGACGATCCCGGTGGATCGCTCGGGAGGCAAGGCCAGCGAGGCCGCCCTGCGCACGGGTCTGGCCCGGCTGCGCGCCGGCGGCCTGTTCGGCATCTACCCGGAGGGCACGCGCAGCCCCGACGGTCGGCTGTACCGCGGCAAGACCGGCGTGGCCCGGCTCGCGCTCGAGTCGGGTGTGCCGGTGATCCCCGTGGCGATGATCAACACCGAGGTCGCCCAGCCGCTCGGACGCGTCCTGC
Organism: Cellulomonadaceae bacterium; assembly: GCA_052086865.1. Taxonomy (GTDB): domain Bacteria; phylum Actinomycetota; class Actinomycetes; order Actinomycetales; family Cellulomonadaceae; genus Flavimobilis. Next base: position 61 of record JBQGOU010000029.1, on the reverse strand, counting down.
CCAAACCTGTGCGGGTGGGCATCGTGTTCGGCGAACCCCTCGACTTCAGCCGCTACGCAGG
>JBQGOU010000028.1:0-16904 GCA_052086865.1 Cellulomonadaceae bacterium | reverse complement strand
CCGCCCGCCGCCCGCCGCCCGCCGCCCGCTGACCAGCGCCCAGCCTTGTGGCGCGCTCAACGCCGACGGCGGTTCTGGCGCTCGCAGCGTGTTGCTGTGCGGCGGCAGAGTCACCGTGCAGCGGCTCAGTCACTGTGCGGTGGCGGGCACGTAGTGGGCCCCGCGCCGTTCGCCGCGCAGGGCCAGGTGGCCGGCGTCAACCATCTGCCGTAGGACCGTGCTCGCCTGTGTTGGGGTGATCGCGCAGAGCTCTGCCGCCTGGGACCGGGCGATCTGCCCGTGTGTCTCGACGTAGGTGAGGATCATCTGCTGTTGCTGGATGGGGTCGTACCTGCGGACTCGCAGGTATGCAGGTCCGGACCCCAAGGCCCGGTAGACGGCGGAGGTCAGGTGATAGGTACGGCCCTTGCCACTTCCCCTGGCCTCGACCAACCCTTCCTCGACCATGCGGGCGAGGGCGGATCGCGTCTCGGCCGCAGTCTTCTGGAGCAGTTGGGAGGCTTCGGAGGCGGTCAGCGCGCCATCCTGGCGCAACTCGTGTAGGACCTGGAGGTCCGCTAACCGCACGGGTCGGCCCGTCTTCTCCTCTTGGCTCGCGACGTACCGAGCGAGAGCGACGTCAGCCTCCGCGGTGGGGAACACGGCGACCACCGAGTCGTCACTGCTGCGGGAGAAGTCGGGGGACTGGCGCCCTATCCGCAAGGTGGACTCGAACATACGGGGGATACCACGGCCTGATCGTTCGACCAGGCCCGCTCGCTTGAAGGCGTCGGCCAGCGTTCGGCTCCGCGGCTGGCTGTCGTCCAGCAAGTTGTCGAGCCGGACACCTTGGGGAAAGCCGCCTGGGCTGGTGATGCTCAGAGCGTCGTCGGACAGCTGGAGCCGGACGGCGCCCATCCTCGTGTAGTCCCGGTGGACGAGGGCGTTGGCGATGGCCTCTCTGACGGCTTGAGGGGGGACGAGCGGGATCGAGACCCGGACCAGCCCCATGTCCACCTCGTCCTCGCGGTTGTGGACCTCGAACCGGCTGAAGAGCTCCTCAGCGACGCGGAACAAGCCTCCGGCAATGCTGTCGTTGACGGAGATCCTCGTCCCGTGGATCACCTGGAACGCGGCCTCGTGGCTCGGGGCGAGTCGAGGGAGCGCGTCCGCCCTTCCGAACAGCAGGAGCGCGCCCATCAGGGGCTCCGGTGGCGTGGACCCGGTAGCCACCACACCCAGGGCCCGTGCGATCCCTTCGTCATCCAGCTCCCCGAGGCGGCGGTCTCCTTCGGCGCCCGACCGCCGGACGAGTGCGCGAAAGCGCTCGAACTCGAGCGGGTCGAGGTCCTGCCACGTGGCGCCGTGCACACGGAGCTGGGCGTAGTCGGCCTGGGAACTGCTGGTGGTTCGGCTCAACATCTCATGCAGCGGGAACGGTATGCACTGAGGCCGCCCGTCGGACTGGAGTGCGCGGCGGCGGTACGTGCCCGAGCTTGTTCCCACGGGCGTCGTTGACGCCTCGACCTCGATCGCTATCACGTCCAGACCAGAGAGCTCGAGAGTGGTGACCGCGCAGGCCAGGGGTGGCACGGTCTTGTTGGCGACCAGGGCTTGTAGCCGCAGGGGATCTGTTCTCGCGCCGTGGCGTGGGCGCGCCCCGCTTACGGTGCCGTCGTCATCGACCCCGAGGAAGAGGACCCCGCCGTCGCCGTTGGCCAAGCAGGTGATTGCCTCGACAAGGTCGGAGTCTGCGTACAGGTGGCGCGACTCGCTCTTGAACTCGACACGGAAGGTCTCTCCGCCGGATATCAGCTCCTGTGCCGTGACGGGGTCCATCCCACGAGTATGCATACTTATATAAGTCGGATCAAATGTGAGCCAAAGTTATATAACTTATGTGGTGGCGCGCGGATCCGGGCCGGTCGAGTGCGACTCTGCGTCCCGGGCGGCCGAGCGCCGCATCCCCCGGCTGCGCTGCCTCGGCCAACCCCGCCGCGACGCAGCTCGGCCCGGCCCTGCTGGTACGTCGGCTCTGCTGGCCCACCACCCGGGCACTACTGGCCCTGCCTGCTCGGCCCCGCTGCCGAACTCGTAGGTCCGGCGTACCCCGGCCGCCGAGCTCGTAGGTCCGGCTCGAACTCGTAGCGTCCACCCTACGAAGTCGAGCGGGACCTACGAGGTGGCGAGGCCGCCCGCATGGGCGGCGTCCTCCTCGCGGCGGCGGTCCACGGCCTCCGCGACGCCCGGGGTGCCAGTGGTTGTCAGCCAGTCGAGCAGCTCGGGGTAGGTGTGCGGGTGGCGGCACAGCAGCGGGCGCAGGGCTGGCGCGCGGAAGGCAAGGTCGCGCAGCGCCTCCGCCGGGGACGCGGGGTCAGTGGCGACTCGGAGCTGGTCGGCGGTCGGCGCGTCGGGCGCCGCGGAGCTGGCTGCCGGCGCGGGTGCAGAAGGCGCCGACGGCGTGGAGGCAACGGGCACAGGCACAACAGGCACCGGCACCGCCGGCCCGGCTTCGACAAGCCCCGCCGTGGTTGCCTGCGCTGGGCGCGGTCCGAGCACGTCCGACAGATCGAACGACACGTCCGGCGGCGGCTCAGCCGCCACCCCAGCCGCCACCCCAGCCGCCGCCCCAGCCGCCGCCCCAGCCGCCGCCCCAGCCGCCGTCCCAGCCACCGGCCCAGCCACCGGCCCAGCTGCCGGCGCAGACGGAGATCCACCCGACGGCCCCGCGCTGACGGCGGGCTGCACAGCCGTCGGCGCCGCGGTCAGGCTCGCCCCGAACGCGTCCAGCCGGCCGCTCCGGTCGAGCCATGTGCCGAGCCAGGCGAGCCCCGCGCCGATGAGCAGCAGGACGAGGTACCCGGCCAGCTCGTCGGGGTAGTAGCCGATCACGTAGAGCTTCATGAGGGTGATGGCGATGCAGACGGCGCCCACGCCCTGCAGGCCCCGGGCAACCATTCGGCCGGAGACAGGGCTGGTTGACTCCACCCGGCCGACGGCGGCCCCGCCCGGGTTCCGTACCCCGGTGGGCAGCGGCCCGAAGGCGCCCGGGTCCCGCGGAGACACACCGGTCGGCGGCGACGCGACCCCCCGCCCGCTCCCAATCCCTTGCTGCAGCAGCGCGGCGAAGTCCCGGAACACCCCGTAGGCGGCCGAGTCCTTGGGCCCGACGGGGATGAAGAACACGGTCGACTGGTTCGAGAGGTACTGGAGGACCGTGAACCACACCTGCCCGTTGTCGGACCAGACGATCAACGCACGGCCCAACGAGATCCCTGCCCGCCGAGCACTGATGTCGATCTGGCCGTCCTCGGCGCGATCGACCTTCACCCGGGTGACGGAGCCCGACGCGGCGGGCAGCACCCGCTGCACCAGGTCCACGAGCTGGTCGAAGCTCATGCCGCTGGTCACCCGGAACTCCAGGGCGTTCATCTTGTCGTCAAGCGTGGCCATCATCACAGCCCTTCTCTGGAGACCTCGGCGACGTCGAAGTCCGGCACGATCACGGTGTTCCAGCGCTCGGCGAACGCGGTCTTCCACGTTCCTGCCTCGCGCGAGAAGTCGGTTCCTGGCCCACTGTCGCCGGCCCCGCAGCCCTGGATGTGCACGTCGGTGGCCCAGTCATACAGGGAGTCGTCGGCGGACCAGGACGCCTGCAGCGCGTGGGTGAGCTCGTTGATCAGCTGCACCCCTTGGGGCACCAGGTCCACCGGGGCGGCCTCGATGGCGGCGAGCAGCTCGGCGCGGTTCTCCCGGACGGCGGCGATCGTCGCCAGCTCGGCGCTGTAGTCGCCGTCGCTTGAGAGGCACTCCGCCACGGCGTCGACTGCAGGGCGCAGCTCCGAGCGCGCCTCCTCCGAGCGCCGGAGGATCTGGTCGAGGTAGCGGACCTGGTCCGCGGCCGTGCGCTCGGGCGCCTCGACGCCGTACGCGCCGGTGCCCTGGGTCTGGCCGCCCTCGCCCAGCTCCACGAAGATGACGTGCACCGACTCCTGGAGCCAGGTGGTCCCGTCGGAGGACCGCGCGCCCAGGACCGACGGCGTGTGCTCCAGCCAGGTCTCGGAACCGTCGTCGAACACTGCGGTGTACCGGGCGAGGTCGCCGTCCCAGACGACGTCGGTTGTCTCCACCAGGGCGTCGCCGTCGCCGGCACTGCCGCCGCCCGGGTCCGCGGCGCTGCCCAGCGTCATCGCCCAGTACGTCGGCTCGGCCGCGGAGTAGCCGCACACCAGCACCCAGCCGTCGGTCAGCTGCGCCCAGGCGAGCCGGACGGTGTCACCGGGGCAGTCGGGAACGCCGTCGGCGGTGCCTGCCTCGACCACCGCACTTGCGGTGCCAGGCGGCGCCGGCACGTACCGGGCGAGGGAGCGCCGGTCGTCGGACAGTGCGACGAGCGCGCCCTGCGGGGCGGCGGCGGGCACCGTGCGCCCGGTCAGGTCCAGGTGCCAGAGCGTGTCCCCGGAGAGGGCGTCGACGGCGACGGCCTCGCCGCCGTAGGAGCCGACGACGACGCCGTCGGTCAGGCCGGCATACGCGGGCGTGCTGGCGGGATCGCTGCTCCAGTCCACCGGCAGATCCCACAGGCCTTCGACGGGCCCGTCGCGTCCGGTGACGTCGACGGAGAGCCAGCCGGGCTGGTCGCTGTCCCATGGTCTCGTCACCGCGACCACGCGGCGCACCCCGCCGCGTTCCACGGTGTGATCCAGGGGCCGGGCGTAGACCCCCGAAGCGGTCCACAGCTCGAGCGCGGACGTCGCGTCGATGCCGGCCACGTCGCCTTCGGTGATCCGCAGCCAGATGTCGTCCAGGTCGGCGACGGTGGTGTTCCACACCGAGGGCTCGAACTCCAGCACCATCACCCGCGTCGCGTTGCCGATCTCTGGGGGTCCCTCGCCGGAGAGGCCGGTGAACAGGATGACCTTGCCGGCGCGGATGAAACCGCTGGCGTCGTCGGCCTTCACGATGGGGTAGCCCCATGCCGCGTCGAACGCCTCCAGGCGACCCCCGGAGGCAAGGACGATTCCGTCCGCGATCTCGAGGTCGAAGAAGGACTCCGTCTCGAGTTGGCTCTCCCACCGGGGCTCGCCGTCCGCCTCGTACGCGGTGACGTTGATGCCCTCCTGCTCGCCGGTGAAAGGTTCCTCGCGGACGCTCGCGGTGACGATCGTGTCGCCCTTCCCGGCCACCGTGAGGATGGTCGAGGGCCCGTACCAGAGCTCCTGGCCGTCGCTGGCGTCCAACACCGCCCAGTTGCCGGCGTCATCCGAGCACGCCACCTGGGCGGAGTCGGTGACGGGCACGCAGCGCGTCCATCCGGCCTCGGTGGCCCACAGGGCAGAGCCCGTCGCCGGATCGATGCCCACCACGGCGCCGCCGGTGCGCGTGCCCGACGGCGGTTTCTCCCCCTCGGGGTAGTAGCCCACGGTGGTCACCCACACGCCGGCCGCCTCGATGAGCCCGGCCGCAGCTTCCACCTCGCCACTCTCCGCGTCCTCGGGCAGCGGCAGGTCGAAGAGCGCGGTGCCCCAGTCCGGCCGCTCGGGAACCAGGTCTCGCGCGTCAACGTCCCAGCCGAGTGCGGCGCCGTCCAGGAACGTCGCGTCGGAACCGTCCGCGGCCCCCACGTTTCCCGCATCGGCCCGCTCCTGGCCCTCGCGCGCTCCGATCAGCCGCGGGATCCCCACTATCGCGCCGATCGCGACGGCGGCGACGGCGACCATGGCGACGGCCGCCGGCCAACGCCGCCGGCGAGACGTCGGGGCCTTGGCCGGGTGCTCCGTGGCTGGCGGGCTGAGGGCCGCCTGGGGCGCGACCGGGGCCGGGTGCGCCTCGTAGGTCAACTGCTGTGCCGGGACTGGTTGCGGGACGTGTGCCGGTTGCTGCACCTGGGCGGGCAGGACCTGAGCCGGACGGGTCGGTGCCGCCGCGGACTGTCCTTGCTCTCGGTGTGGCGCGCTGGACCGGCGCTGGGCGGCGAGGCGCGTGGCCGGGTCCGGTGCCGCCGCCAACCAGTCCAGCAGCTCGGGGTAGCAGCTCGGGTTCTGGGCGACGATCGCCCCGAGCTCGGGTGACTGCGCGGCGATGCGCCTGAGCTCGTCCGCCGAGGTCCGAGGATCGGCGGCCGCTTCGAAATCGCTCATTGTTCGCCCCGGCGTTCGCGCAGATGCGGCACGTGCGTGCCGCACCGCCAAAATAGTGGCGGACGGGCCCCGGGAACCATGGGTACAAGTGCCCATGGCACGCAGCAGCCGGGCGCCAGCGGTGCAAGACTGGGACATTACAGGAAGTGCAGATTTTCCGACCGTCAGATATGGACGCGGCAATTGCCTCGAATGTGAGGATTGCTGCCGCATCGCGACCTGTCTTGGCTGCCTTCCCGGCCGTTTTCTTGTTCAGTGCGATAGCCAGCTGCTGAGTTCGATAGGTATCTCTGTCGAACTCAGCAGCTGGCTATCGAAGCGAGCCGCCTGGCCGCTGCCGTGTGGCCAGCGCCGCGTGGCCAGCGCCGCGTGGCCAGCGCCGCCTGGCCGTCGCCGCCTGGCCGTCGTGTGGCCAGCGCCGTGCGGCCGCCGTGTGGCCAGCGCCGCTTCGCCGCCGCCGCGTGGCGCCCCGGCCCGGTGGTTTCGCGTGCTGGGTGGTGGGTTCGCGTGGTGCAGCACGCGAATCCACTATGGGACACGCGAAGTCAGGAAGAGGGGGGAGGGGGCGGGGAGGGGAGAGGGGGGGAGGCGAGAGGGGGCGGCGAGGGGAGAGGGGGGAGGCGAGAGGGACGGTCGGGGAGGGGGTGGGGTGGGGACAGGGCCTCAGCAGGCAGGGCGGAACAGCCGAGCGACGCCGCGGCCCCGGTCCCTTCGATGAGGGATCGGGGCCGCGGGTACGTGCCGCCGACGGATGAACCGTCAGCGGCGCCGGTGGGTGATGCGCGCCGACTCCAGCGTGCCTCGGGCACTGAGGCCCAGCAGGCCGAGCAGGATAAGCACCGCAGCCGCTCCCGAGACCTGCAGCGCCGTCGTTCCCGACGTCGCCAAGCCTCCGGGTGCGGATCCGGACACCGGGGTCGGGGTGGGGGCGGGAGTGGCCTGGGAGCCGCCCGGGGGCACGATCGTCCCAGTCCCAGTCCCAGTCCCAGTCCCAGTCCCAGTCCCAGTCCCAGTCCCAGTCCCGGTACCGGTTCCGGATCCAGTTCCGTCGCCCTCACCCGGCGTCTGGCCGTTGCCCTCGCCAGGAGTCTCGCCAGTCCCGTCGCCCTCACCAGGCGTCTCTCCGTCCCCGTCCCCGTCACCAGGAACCTCGGCCTCGGCCGTGGTGGTCAACTCGACCAACGTAGGAGTCCCGGCGCCGACGTCGTTCACCGCGGCCACCCGCACCGTGTAGGCAGTACGGGGCTCAAGGTCCGTCAGGTCGAGCGTGGTGACTCCCGCCTCGGTGGTGCGGGGCGCACCCACCGCCACATCGTCGAGCAGGAGCTCGACGAGGTACCCGGTGATGGGAGACCCGCCGTCGGAGGCCGGAGCCGCCCACGTGACGGTCGCACCGGTCTGGGTCACGCGGGATACCGCCAGCTCCTGCACCACGCCGGGTGCGGCGAGCGCGAGGGTGGTCACCGGAGCGGAGGTCGCCGCCTCGCCGGTGCCGACCGCGTTGGTGGCCGCCACCGTCACCACGTACTCGGTGCTCGGGTCGAGCCCGGAGATGGTGGCGGTGGCGACGTTTCCGAGCTCGACCGTGCGCACCGGATCGGCCACACCGGGCGTGAACACCGTCAGGGTGTGCGCGGTCACCGCGGAGCCGTTGGCCTGCGCGGCCTGCCACCGGACGGTGAAGGCGGTCTGCCCGACGTCGGTCACGCTCACCTCGCTCGGGGAGCCGGGCACCGTCGGTGCGGCCGTCACGGTGATGACGGCCACCTCGGAGACCAGGGTCTGCTCGCCCTGGCGGAACACCGCCCGGTAGGCCGTGCCGGAGTCGGCGAGCTCAAGGTCGCTGATCCAGAAGGACAGGGACGTCTCGTCCGCCACGTCCGCCCAGTCCGTGTCCGGCGCGCCTGCGGCGAGCCGCTGCCACTGGACGGTCGGCGTCGGGACACCGGAGGCCGCGGCGCTGAGCGTCAGCTCCCCGCCCACGGTCACGGCCGCGCTGACGGGGGACTGGGTGATCGTGAACTCCCGGGTCAACGTCTGACCCGGGGTGAGCTCGGTCTCGCCATCCTCCAGCGGAGTGAGGGTGAGGGTCAGGTCCGTGGTCGAGCCCGTCGTCAGGGTCAGTACATCGGCGTCGGTGAGCCAGAAGGCCGCCTCCTCCGCGCTGTACCACTGGGTCTGGTATCCCGGGGCGGTGACATACACCGCATACCGGCCCGGCTCCACGGCCGGCAGCCGGAAGGTGCCGTCGGCATCCGTGGTGGTCTCGATGCCGAGCAGGCGCCCCGTGGCGCTGCTGGTGCCGAATCCGGTGGCTCGAGCGAGGAAGCGTCCGGCAGGGTTGGCGCCGGGCTCGGCGAGACCCACGGTGGCGCCGTGGACTGCGGTGCCCTCGGAGTCCAGGACCTGGCCGGTGATGACGGCGCCGAGTGAGAGCTGGGCGTTGAGCGTCACGGGCTCGGTGCCGACCGCCAGGGGTGTGGCGTCGAGCGAGGACGCCGCGTTCTCGTACCACTCGGTGACGTACAGCCCGCTGTCGTTGGAGAACTCGACGGTGTAGGTCCCCGGACGCAGGTAGGCGGTGTACCGGCCCGTGGAGTCGGTGTATCCGCTGCTCGCCCAGGACCCGTTGGCGTCGTTGAAGTCGATTCTGACGTTGGACAGCGCGGTGCCCAGGTTCTCCGAAGTGATCTGGCCGCTGACCGCGACGCCGCCACTGAGCCCGATGACCAGGTTCTGCGCCCCGGCCTCGGTCAGCTGCGGGAGGGCCAGGGTGGCGTTGACGTAGCCCTGCGCGCCGGAAGCGGTGATCTCGCTAGGCGCGACCCACGGCACGGTGGTGGCGAATGCGCCGTTCTCGTCGGAGTAGAACCAGACCGTGCCAAAGTGCTGCTCGTCGCCCGTCGGCGCCATGTCCAGGGTGACCCAGGCCAGCCCGGCCCCGGAGGCGGCATCCTGCACCACACCGGAGATCGGGACGCCCGGCTGTAGCACCACGTCGTGGACCGTGCCCGCCTCCGTGATCGTCACCTCGTCCTTGTAGGCGCGGAGATAGCCCGCAGCGGACCGTGCGATCACCGTCAGCGTGTACGTGCCCGGCTCGACGTCGCGCAAGGCGTAGCTGCCGCCGGAGAAGTTGAGCCACGCGGCCTGGTTTGTCCACGAACCCCACTCGTCGGTGTACTCGCGGGTGAGCTCAACCGTGCCCGAGATCGCCGACGGCTCGACGCCGGTTCCCGGAGCGGTGACGGTGCCGCTGAGCGACACGGCGCCGAGCCCGAGCTCGAGGTGCAGGTCGCGTCGGGATTCGCCCGCGGCGAGGCTCAGATACGTTGCGTCCTCGAGGCTGGCAACCCCGTCCCAGTACACCGAGGCACGCGGGGTGTAGGACCCGGCCGTGACCGTCCACTCGCCAGCAGGGATGCCCTTGAACTCCCAGCTGTCGGTCAGATTGCCTGCCGAGAGATAGATGTGTTGTGTCGTGTCCCCCGCAACGTCGCGCGACGGGTCGCTGTGCAGCTCGACGTACAGGTCCTCGATGGCGGCATCGGTCACCGTGACGGTTCCGGCGATGGCCACGGCCCGTTCGACGGTGACGGGGTCGAGGCTCACGGACTGCTCAGGCCCGACGGCAATTGCTGAGGCGCCCGATGCCAGTCCGGTGCCGCCCAGCCAGCGGGTGACGATGTTGGATTCCTCGGACTCCCCGTAGGTCACGCGGACCGCGTAGTTGTCCGAGAGTAGTTCGGTGAAGGTGTAGCTGCCGTCGGCGGCAACCGTGGTCGCAGCGATGGATCCCCACTGGTCGTCGGCCCGGTAAAGCTCGACAGACGCCCCGGCGGCCGCGGCGCCGTCCGCAAAGACGATGCTGCCGCTGATCGTGGCACCCGTCAGGGCCACGAAGTCGATTCCGCCGGTGACAGCACCGTCGGTCACGGAGATGGCCTCGGCGTCCGCCAGCGTCGAGCCGCCGTAGAACTGTGACAAGGTCCCGTTCCAGCCGCCCTGCCTAAGCTTGACGTAGAAGGGGCCCACCTCGTTAGTCCAGCTGAGGTTGAGCTCGTAGGTGCCGTCCGCCGCAGTGGTGGTCGACGCGAAGGACCCGTACGCGCTGGCGTCGTAGACCTCCACCATGTCCCCTTCGCGCGGGCTGCCATCGGGATTGGTGACGGTGCCGCGGATGGCGGTGGGCGTGGGGACTGTGCCGTCGATGCCGGTCACGGGTGCGCCGGCGACGACGACGGGGGTTGCGGTCTCCCAGCTGGTTCCGCCGTAGTAGGTTGATCCGCTCGATCCCCAGAAGGTCACACGGTAGGTGCCGGGGAGCACGTTCTGCAGGATGTACCGGCCCTCGGCGTCCACATCGGCCCATCGGGTGTTGGGCGCATCGCAGAGCTCGCACGGCGGGACGTCGCTGATTTGGACGTAGGCGTTGCGCGCCGGTGTACCGCCCTCGGTGACCCGCCCACTGACGGTCGTGCCCGCGATCGGGGGTGCCGTGAGGTTGACGGTCAATGATGCACCGGCTGTGACGGTCACGGCAGAGGCATCCGCGGGCACGGTGACGTAGCCCTGGGTTGCGTGGTGCCACGCGGTGATGCCGACGTCGCGCGAGTAGAGGTTGATGAGGTAGGAACCGGCCGGTAGGTCGGTGATCAACCATGTGCCTGCGCCGTCGAGGATCCGCGGGTGGATGTTCGCGACACCGTAGTCGGTAGTCGTGTCGACGATGGTGATGGCGACCTCTGTCGAACCGACAAGTCCCGGGATGGACACCGTCCCGCCGACGCTCCCAGTCTCTGCGTCTGCTGCACTCGGCGTGGCAGAGGCTGCGGCAGGCGCGGCGTCGGCCGGCGCGAGAGCCGTGGGCACCTCGCTCTGTTCTGCCGGCTCCACCGCCACTACCGGAGCGGCAGCATCGTCGGGCACGGCCGGGCCGATGTCGGCTGCGGGCGCGCTCTCCTCGCTCGGGGACGCGGCGTCGGCCGTGTTCTCCTCGGACGGGTCACCCTCGACGGCGGCGTCACTCGGCACCTCTGGCACCTCGACGGACGCAGGCTCCGCGGACTCGGGCGTCTCGACGATGACCTGCGGCACCGTCTCGGCACCGGCCGGCACGGCTCCGTCCTCGGCGAACGCCGCATGGGCAGGCGCTGCCAGCAGGGCGGCGGTGAGGGTGAGGGCAAGGGCTCGGCGCAGCCCGAACGGCCTGCGCCGGCCGGGGTGTCGTGTGTGCCCGGCCTGCGGGGTGTGTCCCATCGTGTCTCCCAGGTGTGGTGGCTCATGGGGGACGGGAGCCGTCAGGGGGCGCCCCTCCTCCTGCACGCCGGAGTCTCCTGGGCGCCCGAGTGCGGGAGCAACGCGGTCTCCGCGTGCTGGACTGCACGACGCAATTGGACACCGAGTGGTGCATATGCGGCATATTCCGGAAATGCGCGGCCCGGACGGCGGGGTAGGCGGGGAGAAGAGGGGCCGCGGGTGGCGGATTTGCACCCAGAGGGGCGTATGGCCCCTTGATTGCGGTCCGCCCCGCTGCTAGGCATTGCTGCTCAGCGCTCAGAAGCGGAGCAACCGCAGGTGCGTCTCACTTTTCTTTACCGACGTCTTTGGACGGCGGAGCGCGCACTTTTGTCCGCAGATGTCCGTTTCCCTTGCGGGCCTCAGACGCAGATGGGGTCGCCCAGGTCCACGGTTCCGTCCTCGACGGTGAGCCATGCCGTGGCACAGAACTCGTCGGTGACGGACTCCTGGACGATCATCGTGGTGATCGCCGTGGCGGCGTCCTGCACCACGGCCGTCTGGGCGTCGGGGGAGTCGGGGTCGCCCTTGGGGTAGATGCGCACGGAGATCTCGTTGCTGTATGCGGCGCCGTCGTAGCGCAGCACGCGGGACCACACGGCGTTGCACTCGTAGGAGAGCAGCACCTGGAACTGGGTCTCGAGCTCGCGGGTCTCCGAGGCGATGACGATGCCGTCGTCCACGCAGCGGGTGTCGAAGATGTTCTCCCCCGTGGCAGGGGCCACGCTTCCCCGTCCGGAGCTTTCGGCGACGGCGGGTTCGGGGCGTAGCGAGGTCCCGAGCATCGTGCCGAGGACCAGCGCCGCCACGGCGGCGGATGCCCCAACCAGGATGGCCGTGCGCAGCGGAACGGTCCGGGTAATGTCAGCATCATCCGCGCTCTCGCTATCCGCGTCGACGGCGATCGCGGCGGACGCGGTTGCGTCACGGTCCGCCAGGTCTGCGGGTGCCTCGTGTCCGTCCGGTCCCTGGCGTGTGGCCGCCTCGACGCGCACGCGGCGTTCGAGCCAGGCCGTGGGGTCCCCGTCCAGGGCGGCGACGATTCCGTGGACGGTCCGCTCGCTCGGTAGGCGGCGCCCGCCAAAGGCGGTGGCGATGATGGAGCGGGACAGCCCGGTGGCGCGAGCCAGAGACTCGTAGGTGGGGGTCCCGTTGTCGAATCGCAGCTGCCGCAGATCCCGGGCGAACTGCTGGACGTCGTCCTGATTGTTACGGTGACTCAGAGGCATTTCCTACCGTCCCGATGGTCGAGTGCCGGTGAGAATAGCAGGCATGGGATACGGGTAAGTGTCCTCGGTGAAATCTCAGAGGTAGCAGACGCCCGCTTCTGTCCAGCGCGAGGGTTCCTGCTCGGTCACGACCACCATGTGGTTTCCGTTCGAAGACACGTCCAGAATGACTTCTCGGTGCGGGTGCCCGTAGGTGTTGTTCGTTCCGACGCTCGCCGAGCAGACCGGCTGGTAGTCGCCGAACACGGCCAGAAGACTTGGGTGGAAGCTGTGGCGCGACGCATGGTGGGGCAGCGCAAGGGTTCCGACGCGACTGAGCCGTGAACCGAAGTGCGTGACGGTTTCGGCGCATCGCCGCACCCCCATGCTCTGGTCTCCGGTGCCGAGCCAGCCGGAGCGCACGTCCCAGGCATGTACCTCGCCTCGCTCGGTGATGGACCGGGTGCGAAACGTCGTCCCGCGGAACTGCATCTCGGTGGCTGGGCCGCTGTAGACGATCAGGCTGGTGAGGTTCAGGTCGGGGAACGTCGCCGCATAGGCCGCCACGAGTTCGCCCGCATGGTTCCGTACAAGATCCTCGATCCCTGCGGGGGTGCTGATCTGCTGCTCCAGTGCGGCGTCGGTCTTGTTCAGGGCGGTGGCGAGTGCGGACAGGAACGCCGGTCGCCGCGTGACCGCAAATGCGGTGCACAGACAGGACCACTCCCAGACCGGCACCCTGGCCCCGTTGTCCGCGCCGGAGAGGACGGAGCGCACACCGGGGCTGAGGTCTACGTCGGAGACGTAACTGCCCTGCCCACGCCCTTCGGGCAACTCATCTGGCCCTTCCTCGTCCTGCGGGCTGTCAGGTGCCTCGACCGGGTCCTCGTCCGTGTGTTCCTCCGGGTTGACGACGATGATCTCGGCATCGGAGATGCGGCGGATGGCCGCGTCGGGACTCGAGATCAGCTCGCGGTACCAGTCCGTGATATCCGCGCCGCTGGCCACCGCCTGCGCGAAGACGTAGAGCCGCTCCCACGCGGGGACCAGGGGGATAACGATGCTTCGCACCGTTGCGCCGTCAAGAAGCGCAGGAACCCCGTTGACGTGGTCGTCGTGGAAGTGCGAGAGGAAGAGCAGGTCGATCGTGTCGCCGTGCCGGGCGCGGAAGGTGGCGATCTCTCGGTCGAGCGACGGAGGGTTCAGAGATCCACAGTCGAAGACGTAGATCGCGCTGCGGTCACCGAGCTGGACGGTGCCCGAGTGGAAGAACCCCTGGCCGCTGGCCCATTGCGTCCGGGCGTAATGAACCCCGGTGACCATTACCGCACGTTGTCCGGATCGAGCAGGTTCAGCTCCGCGGCATGCTCGGTGATGTAGCCGGCCACCGTGTCCTGTGCGATGGCGGACACCAGCGGCGTGAACTGCGCGTAGTTGAGGTTCACGATGGACTGCTTTCCGTCCGGGCTCCAGCCGGTGCCAGACACAGGCGCCGTGAGGAAGGTGATGTCGTCCGTGCGCAGGTCACTCAGGGATGTCGCGATGGAGCGCATGTCCCCGATGCCGAGCGTCTCGTCCACGGCAACCGACTTGGAGACGGTGGTGAGCAGGTTGGTGAGCTTCACGGGATTCGTGAGCGTCTCGCGGGAGATGGCCTTCTCCGCGATGGCGCGCATCCAGTTCTGCTGGCGCTTGACGCGGTCGAAGTCCCCGCCGGGCAGCCCGTAGCGCTGCCTGGTGTACCTCAGGGCGGTTTCGCCGTCCAGCGTCTGGGTTCCGGCGCGCACCACGAGGTTCCCGCGGTCGTAGGTGTCCTCGGGCACGGTGATCTCGACGCCACCCAGTGCGTCGGTGAGGGTGGTGAAGGACTCGAAGTCGGCGATGACGAAGTGGTCGATCCGGATGCCGGTGAGCGCCTCCACGGTCTCGATCATCAGCGGCGGGCCGCCGTAGGAGTACGCGGCGTTGATCTTGGCGGTGCCGTGCCCGGGGATAGGCACCCAGGAGTCGCGGGGGATGGACATGACCTGTGCGCTCTGCCGGTCCGCGGAGATGTGGGCGATCATGATCGCGTCGGTGCGCTGGGCGCCGTAGGACCACGCCGTCGGGTCGCCGGCGGAAATGCGGCTGTCCGAGCCGAGGACGAGCACGTTCAGCGCCGTGTAGGTCTGGCCCTCGGTGGTGGGTGCGGCGCTCGGACGCGTGGCGGGGTCGATCTCGGCGAAGGGATCGGTGATCCGCTCGAGGTTCGAGTTCAACCAGGTGGCGAACCCGGCGATCCCGGCGACGGTCAGCACGCCCAGCCCGCCGAGCAAAACCAGGGCGATGAGCAGCGGTCGCATCCTGCGTCGCTGAGTTGCCTGGCCCCCGTGCCGTGCGCCGCGGGAGTCGGCGCGATGCGCGCCCGGTGCCTCAGGGCCGGCCGGAGTCATGTCGCTCACTGGGGGTCTCCCGTCAACGGCGCCCACGTGACCTGGGGGACGCGCCCGCGGTCCTGGGCGGCGACGATCTGGTTCACGGCGTCCTGGATCTGCGCAAAGGAGGCGGCGTAGACCCGGGCGGACTGGCGGAACGGGTCCGCGATGTCGAGCTCGCTGTCACTGAGTGTGCGCTGGGCGCGATGTGCTGCTGCGAGCGGGATGAGCGCGCGCAGTCGCTCCGGGAGCGTGCCGTCCGGCACATCGTGCGCCGGGACGGTGGCGGCAAGGTCACCGAGCTCGCGCAGGGTGAAGGTACGCCGTACGGCGGCGGGAACCATCTCGACCACGGCGGTGCGCTGCGTGCGAGTCATGGTCAGCACCAGGTCGGCGTCCTGGATCATCGCCGGGGTGATCTGCCGAGCGGTGAAGTCGCTGCTTGGCGCGCCAGAACTATCGATCAGGGGACGCATCGGCTCGGAGATCGCTGCCCCGCTGACGGCTTGCAGGCCGGCACTGCGCACTGTGACGCCGGTGCTGAGTCTCCGCGCGAGGAGACGCTCGGCCGCGGGGGAGCGGCAGATGTTGCCGGTGCACACGGTCAGGATGGTGAAGTCGTGGTGCACGGCGCCCTCCTGCGGGTCCGGTGAAGTGTGATCAGGGACTCTAGCGCGAGTGGGCGACGCGGCGACTCGGCTGGCGCTTGCTGCCGCGGCTGGGCGCTGGCTGCACGTGCTCGGTCTGGGGTGCGTACCGGTAGGTGTAGCTCTCGGCGTGCTTCTGCGGCACGCCGTTGAGGACAAGGCCGTGCACCGGGGTGCCGACGGCCTCGAGGGAACCGACGGCCTCGGCGAGCTGGGCGCGGTGCACCTCACCGGATCCGACGACGACGACGGCCCCGCCAGCCAGGCGGGAGAGGATCGCGCCGTCGGTGACGGGGAGGAGAGGGGCGGTGTCGAGGATGACGGTGTCGTAGTGCTGGGAGAGCACGTCGAGCAGCTCGGACATGGCGCCGGAGCCGAGCAGCTCGCTGGGGTTGGGCGGAATCTGTCCGGAAGGAAGCACCTGCAGCCCGCTCTGGCCCCACGGCTGCACAACATCCTGCAGTCCAGCGCGCCCGATCAGTACCGTGGTGAGGCCGACGCCGCCTTCGATGCCCATGAACTTCGCGACGCTGGGGTGGCGCAGGTCCGCGTCCACGAGGAGCACGCGCGAGCCGGCGTCTGCCAGGGCAATGGCGAGGTTCACCGCGGTGGTGGACTTGCCCTCGTTGGGCAACGAGGATGTCACGACGATGAGCTGGGGGCGTCCGTCTACGCCCAGGAACTGCAGGTTGGTGCGCAGCCGCCGCAGCGCCTCGGCGCGCTGACTGTGCGGATCGCTCTGGACAATCAGCGGGTGCTTGGGCGCGTCGGGGTCATAGGCGACGGTGCCGATGACCGATGCGCTGGTGACCTTCGCAATGTCCGACGCGGTGCGGATACGCGTGTCGAGGACCTCGCGCAGCACGGCGACCCCGACGCCGAGGGCAAGTCCTACGAGCAGCCCGAGCGCTAGGTTGAGCTTGATGTTGGGCGACGATGGCGAGTCCGGCGCGGTGGCGACACGCACCGTGCTCACCTGGACGGGTGACGCGCCGACGGCGGGGCGCTCGAGTTCGGTGACCTGCACGGCGAGGCTCTCCGCCGTGGCGTTGGCGATATCCGCTGCCCGCTGCGGGTCCTCATCGGTTGCGGTGATGGTGATGAGCGAGGTGTCCAGCGGGGTGTTCGCGCTGACCGCCTCCGCCAGCGCATCGGCGCCCACTCCCACGCCCAGTCCATGCAGCCCAGGCACGCGCACCCGCGGGCTGCTGGTGCGCT
>JBQGOU010000027.1:2053-16910 GCA_052086865.1 Cellulomonadaceae bacterium | reverse complement strand
CGCTGCGGTGCTCGACGGTCGCTGAGGCGCTGTCGAGCCGGTCGCGCCACTCCAGGAGCTCGGAGCGACGCGCAAGCCCGCGCGCCGAGCGGCGGCGCAGCGAGACGAGCAGTGGGACCACGAACAGGGTGCGCAGCACGACGACGACGAGCGCGGCCAGCGCCCCGATCCCGAGGGCGACCCAGAGACTGCCGTGCTCCGCACGGGCGTCGAGCACGAGGGACTTCAGCTCCAGGCCCATGACCAGGAACACGGCGCCCTCGAGGAGCACCTCGAGGGTGCGCCAGTTCTGCACCTCGGACATCCGGTTCTGCGCACTGAGGTACCTCGGCGCGCCCTGACCGCTGACCAGCCCGGCAGCCACGGCGGCGACCAGTCCTGACGCGCCGAGGTGCTCGGTCGGCAGAAACGCGACGAAGGGCACGACGAACGAGATCGCCGTGTTCACCGCCGGGTCCGAGATGTGGGTGCGCACCAGCAGTCCCAGCCGCCCGGCGAGCAGCCCGATGGCCACGGCGATGACCACGGACTTCAGAAAGTCGCCTGCGACGCCCCACAACGAGACGGTGGCCGCGGTGGCGGCGAGCGCCGAGCGCAGCAGCACCAGGGCGGTGGCGTCATTGAGCAGGCTCTCGCCCTCGAGCACCGTCACGACCCTGGGGGAGACCCCGAGCCTGCGGACGATGGATGTGGCCACGGCGTCCGTCGGGCTGAGGATCGCGCCGAGGGCGATGCCGACGGCGAGGGGGACGCCGAGCAGCCAGGACACAACCAGCCCGAGCACCACGGCCGAGCCGATGACGAGCACGACCGACAGCCCGCTGATGGCGACGAGGTCGCGGCGGAAGTCCATCGTCGGCATCGAGACCGACGCGGAGTACAGCAGCGGGGGCAGCACCCCCGCGAGGATCCATTCGGGGTCGAGGGCGATGGTCGGCATGAACGGCAGGAAACTCACCCCGACGCCCAGCAGGACCAGGACCAGCGGGGCGGCGACACCGATGCGGGGAGAGAGCGCCGTCACCGCGGCGATCGCCGCCACGCCGAGCACGCCAAGAAGTGCGATGTCCATCAGTACCCCGTTCCCAGTCGCCCCCACCGAGCATAGACACCGGCGGCGGGTGCCGACGCTCACGCAGCGAGGGCCGCACCCCGGTGGGGTACGGCCCTCGCTGCGTCAGTGCTGGCGTGCGGTCAGACCTGCACGACCTCCTCGACGGCCACGGTGGTGGAGGAGGCGGCGTCGACGCGACGGAAGGCCCAGCCGATGAGCAGGAACATCACGCCGAGGCCGATCACCAGGGCGCAGATGCCGTAGGACACGACGGAGGTGAACAGCGAGGCGCGCAGGAAGGAGCCGTTCATGACGGTGTTGCGCTGCGCCTGCAGGGCCACGACCTCCTCGTCGTCATCGGCCGCGCCGTTCGCCTTGAGCGCGCTGATCTCGGCGCCGAGCTCGGCGTAGGTCTTGCCGCCGCTCGCCGTGAGCCCGTGCTCGTTGATCGCGTTCGCCTGGGCAAAGGCGGTGAACGGTCCGGCGACGGTCTTGCCGGCCAACGAGCCGGGGTTCTCCTCCGTGACGGCCGAGACGGTGATCTCCTCCGCCTTGAGCTGGCTGGTGACGACGCCCCAGACCACCCCGCCGGCGATGATGAGGACGAATCCGGCGATGATCGAGATCAGCCCGATCACGGCCACGGGCTTGGTGGACTTGGTGACAGCAGACATTGGTGTTCCCCTCGTAGGCCGGGCAGACCCCGGAAAGTCGATGCCCTCACGCTACTGGGAGTTAGTCACGGAGCCTGCGGGACCTAAGACTCATTTCTCACGGGCCCGAGCGGCCAAAACATCCCATGTCTTGCCGGATGGGTCCTACTCCCACTCGATTGTGCCCGGCGGCTTGCTCGTGACGTCGAGGACGACCCGGTTGACCTCAGGAACCTCGTTGGTGATGCGGGTGGAGATCGTCGCGAGGACGTCGTAGGGCAACCGCGTCCAGTCCGCCGTCATGGCGTCCTCGGAGGAGACCGGGCGCAGCACGATCGGGTGGCCGTAGGTGCGCCCGTCACCCTGGACGCCGACGGACCGGACGTCGCCGAGCAGCACCACGGGGCACTGCCAGATCTCCCGGTCCAGGCCCGCGGCGGTCAGCTCCGCACGTGCGATCGCGTCCGCGGCGCGCAGCACCTCAAGACGTTCTGCCGTGACCTCGCCGACGATGCGGATCCCGAGCCCCGGTCCCGGGAAGGGCTGGCGCCAGACGATCGCCTCCGGAACCCCGAGCTCGAGTCCCACGGCGCGCACCTCGTCCTTGAACAGCGTGCGCAGCGGCTCGATCAGTGAGAACTGCAGGTCGTCCGGAAGCCCGCCCACGTTGTGGTGGCTCTTGATGTTGGCCGCACCCTCGCCGCCACCGGACTCCACGACGTCCGGGTAGAGGGTGCCCTGGACGAGGAACTCGACCTCGGCACCCTCCTCCCCCGCATCGGCGACGACCTCACGGGCTGCCTGCTCGAAGACGCGGATGAACTCGCGGCCGATGATCTTGCGCTTGGTCTCCGGGTCGCTCACCCCGGCCAGCGCGGCGAGGAAGCGCTCGCGCGCGTCCACGACCTTGAGCTGCACCCCGGTGGCGGCGACGAAGTCGGTCTCGACCTGCTCCGCCTCGCCTGCGCGCAGCAGGCCGTGGTCGACAAAGACGCAGGTGAGCTGGTCACCGATGGCGCGCTGGACCAGGGCGGCGGCAACCGAGGAGTCCACACCACCGGACAGCCCGCAGATGACACGCGCGTTCCCGACCTGCGCGCGGATCTGCGCGATCTGGTCCGCCACGACGTTTCCGGGCGTCCAGTCGGGGGCGAGTCCCGCGCCCGCGTACAGGAAGCTCTCGAGCGTCTTCTGGCCGAGGGCGGAGTGCTTGACCTCGGGGTGCCACTGCACGCCGTACAGCCGGCGTGCCGGGTCCTCGAAGGCCGCGACGGGCGCCCCCGGGGAGGTGGCAAGCACCTGGAAGCCCTCCGGCGCCTCGTGCACGGCGTCGCCGTGGCTCATCCACGTCGTCTGGTGCTCGGGGGAACCGCTGAGCAGCGTGCCGGGCTGCTCGACGTCGACCACGGTGCCGCCGTACTCACGGGTGCCCGTCTGCTCGACCGTGCCGCCCAGCGCCCTGGCCATGGCCTGGAACCCGTAGCAGATCCCGAGCACCGGGACACCGGCCTCGAAGAGCCCCGGATCGACGAACGGGGCACCGGCGGCGTACACCGAGGCGGGGCCACCCGAGAGGATGATCGCGGCCGGATCCTTGGCGAGCATCTGCTCGGGGGTCAGCGTGTGCGGGACGATCTCCGAGTACACGCGTGCCTCGCGCACCCGGCGCGCGATGAGTTGCGCGTACTGGGCACCGAAGTCGACGACGAGAACGGGTCGAGCCGTGGGGTTCGAGGTCACGCCCTCAGGATAGACGGGGTCCGTCATGCCCGGCGTCGTCCAGCGCATGCTGAGCACCGGTCAGCAGCTCGTCCGCGTCGTGGTGCACCCTGGTCTCGACCACGAAGGACATGATGGGCACGACGCCGCCGAACACCATCGCGGCAAGCCTGCCAAAGCCCCAGCGCATGCGCGTCCACAGGTCGATGACGGTGACGAGGTAGACGACGTAGACCCAGCCGTGCGCGTAGGGGATCCACTCGATGTACGGCAGCAGCCCCGATCCGTCCATCCAGAATCGGAACACCACGTACTTCAGCAGCATCTCGACGCACAGGATCAGCAGGAAGACGCCGGTGACCCACGCCATCACGCGGTAACGACCCAGCGCAGCACGCGTGCGGGCGATCCGCGTCGGCAGGTCGATCGTGCTCATGGGTCCTCCCCGGACGAGTAATCAGTTGGGCATGCGCACCGCGCTGGCCCAGACTAGCCCGTGTGCGCCCCCTGCCCCTCGACCGTCTCGGCACCCCCGATCTCCGTTCCCCCGCCGCCTTCCTCTGGTGGCAGGCGCGGCAGCAGTGGGGCATCCTCATCGTCGCCATCCTGCTCGGCGTCGCCGGCTTCGGGGCGCAGGCCGTCATCCCCTACGCCGTCGGACGCGCCATCGACGGCGGTCTCGACGACGGCCTCGACCGAACCCTGCTGACCTGGGTCGGCGTCATGGCCGTCGCGGCCCTCGTGCAGACCGTCGTCGGCCTCTTCAGCCACCGCTTCGACGTCCAGAACTGGCTGCGCGCCGCATTCGCCACCTCCGAGCTGGTCCACGACAAGGTCACTGAGACCGGCCACGCAGTGAGCGACGAGCTGCCGACGGGCGAGGTCGTCGCAGCCGTCGCGAACGACGCCCTGCGCATGGGCGAGGTCTACGCCGCCGCGTCCCGCTTCGTCGGATCCGTGGTCACCTACGTGGCCGTCACGGTCGTGATGCTGACCCTGTCGGTCCAGCTCGGCCTCGTCATCGCCGTCGGCATCCCCGTGGTCGCCGGGCTGCTCGCACTGATCGTGAAGCCGCTGCAGCGCCAGCAGCGCGCACAGCGCGATGCGCAGGGCAGGCTCACGACGCTCGGCGCGGACACCGTCTCGGGGCTGCGAATCCTGCGCGGCATCGGCGGCGAGGCCGTCTTCACGCGGCGCTACCGCGAACAGTCGCAGCGCGTGCGCAGCGCCGGGGAACGGGTCGCGCGCACCCAGTCGCTGCTCGACGGCCTGCAGGTGCTCATGCCCGGCCTGCTGGTCGCGCTTGTGCTGTGGCTCGGCGCCCGCCAGGCGGTCGCGGGGCAGATCACGGCGGGACAGCTCGTCACCCTGTACGGGTACGCGGCCTTCCTGACCTGGCCCCTGCAGAACGTGACGGAGTCGATCCAGTTCGTCACACGCGCGCTGGTCGCGGCCCGCAAGATCATCAAGGTGCTGCAGATCGTCCCCGCGACCCCCGCGGCGGGCCGCCGGGCGCTGCCGCCGGAACCCGCGGCGCTCGTCGACACGGTGAGCGGTGTCGCGCTGCCGGCCGTGGGCACGTTCGCGCTCGTCGGACGCGACCCTGATGAGACAGCACGGATCGCGACTCGCATGGGCCGCTTCGACGACGCGGCGGAGGCGGCCACGCCCGTGCTGCTCGGCGGCGTGCCGCTCGCCGAGCTCGACAAGGACGCGCTGCGCCGGCGCGTCGTCGTGGCCGAGGCCACCTCACAGCTGTTCACCGGACTTCTGCGCGACGAGCTCGACGTGCGCGACGCCGCCGACGACGACCGCGTGCTCGAGGCGCTGCGCGTCGCCGACGCGCAGGACGTGCTCGACTCGACCCCCGGAGGGCTCGGCGGCGAGATGTCGGAGAAGGGCAGGTCGCTCTCGGGCGGCCAGCGCCAGCGCGCCGCGCTCGCGCGGGCGCTGCTGACCGACGCGGACACGCTGATTCTCGTCGAGCCGACGAGCGCGGTCGACGCCCACACCGAGGCGCGGATCGCCGTGCGGCTCGCCGAGGCCCGCCGCGGGCGGGCGACTCTGCTCGTGACGGCCTCGCCCCTCGTGCTCGACCATGTGGACCGCGTCCTCGTCGTCCGCGACGGTCGCGTCGTGACGGAGGGCACGCACCGCGAGCTGCTCGCCCGCGACGACGAGACGGCGCACCACTACTGGACCATCGTCGGGCGCAGCCTCGACAACGACGCCGGGAACAGCTCTGGCGGCGACACCGGCCCCACGGGCGATGCCACTGGCACCGCTGACAGTGCCGAACACACCGACAGCACCCGAGAGGAGTCCCGATGAGCGAGCAGATCCTGCCCGTCGCGGACGCACGGACCGTACGGCGACGCGCCCGCGCGCTGCTGCGGGCGAACCGGCGGCCGCTGACCGCCGTGACGGTGCTGCACACCCTGGCAGCAGTGGCGGGCCTCACCGGCCCCTACCTGCTCGGCAGGCTGGTCGACCTGGTCGCCGCGGGCACGACCATGTCCGTGGTCGACTCCACCGCACTGTTCCTCCTGGGCGCCGTCATCGCCCAGGCTGTGCTCACCCGCTACGCCCAGCTGCGGGCGCGGGTCTTCGGCGAGGCGGTCTTCGCGCAGCTGCGCGAGGAGTTCGTCGACACCGTCACCCAGCTCCCGCTGTCGACGGTCGAACGCGCCGGGACGGGCGACCTCGTGGGTCGGACCACGAACGACGTCGACCGGGTGCAGTACGCGGTGCGCTTCGGCGTGCCGCGGGTGCTGGTCGCCGTCGTGTCGATCGTCCTGACCCTGGTCGCCTCCTTCGTCCTGGCCCCGCAGGTCGCGATCGTCATGCTCGTCACGGCCCCGATCGTCGTGCCGATCGCCCGCTGGTACCTCAAGCGGGCGACCCCCGCCTACCAGCGCGAGTCCCGGGCGTATGCGCGGCTCAACGGCACCATCACCGAGTCGGTCGAGGGTGCGCGCACCGTGGACGCGCTCTCCCTCGGCCCCCGCCGGCGCCGCCGGGCGCGGGCGGACCTGCGCGAGGCGTTCGAGGCGGAGAGCCACACGCTCAACCTGCGCTCGGTGCTCATCCCCGGGATGGACGCGGCGTTCGCGATCGCGCCGGTGCTCGTGCTGCTCTGGGGCGCCTTCCTCATCTCCCACGGCGTCGCCTCGATCGGCGCCGTGACGACGATCGTGCTGTACGGCCGCCAGCTCATCGGCCCGATCTACGAGCTCGTGTTCTGGCTCGACGAGATCCAGGTCGCGGCGACGTCACTGGCCCGGCTGTTCGGGGTGGAGCTCGTGGAGCGCGACCGGACGTCGGGGACCTCCGAGCCCGCCGACGAGCACATCGTCGGAACCGGCGTCGAGTACGCCTACCGCCCGGGGCACAACGTGCTGCACGGGGTGGACCTGGACCTCGCCCCGGGCGAGCGCCTGGCCGTCGTCGGGCCCTCCGGCGCCGGAAAGTCCACGCTGGGCAGGATGCTCGCCGGCATCCACCCACCCACGGGTGGGCACGTGACGGTGGGTGGTGTGCCGCTCGTCGAGCTGCCCCTGGACGAGCTGCGCGGCCACGTCGCGCTCGTCACCCAGGAGCACCACGTCTTCGTGGGCACGGTCGCGCAGAACCTGCAGCTCGCGCGTGAGGAGGCGGACGAGCCCGCGCTGTGGGCGGCGCTCGAGGCCGTCGACGCCCGGGGATGGGTCGAGTCGCTGCCGGACGGGCTCGCGACGGAGATCGGCTCGGGCGGGCATGCGCTCACCCCGGCGCAGGCCCAGCAGGTCGCACTCGCCCGCCTGGTGCTGCTCGCTCCGCACACCCTGATCCTCGACGAGGCCACGAGCCTGCGCGACCCGCGCGCGGCACGGCACCTCGAGCGTTCGCTGAGTGCGGTGCTCGAGGGCAGAACCGTCGTCGCGATCGCGCACCGCCTGCACACCGCGCACGACGCGGACCGGGTCGCGGTCGTCGAAGACGGCCGGATCGCCGAGATCGGACCGCATGAGGAGCTGGT
The DNA here is from genome assembly GCA_052086865.1 of Cellulomonadaceae bacterium. Taxonomy (GTDB): domain Bacteria; phylum Actinomycetota; class Actinomycetes; order Actinomycetales; family Cellulomonadaceae; genus Flavimobilis. Next base: position 9,466 of record JBQGOU010000027.1, on the reverse strand, counting down.
GGCCGCGGGCGGCGAGTACGCAGCGCTCTGGCGCTCGTGGCAGTCCGAGTGAGCCGGTGCCGCGCCTACCGCGGCTGCAGCCCTTCCCATCCGGTGAAGCCGTCGGCGGCGCTCCCCCGCGCCTCGTCGAGCACGAGCCTGCCCCAGAGCACGACGACGAACAGCCCGAAGATCCACCACTGGATCGCGTAGAAGACGTTCTGCAGGTCCAGCCCGGTGCCGCCCTCGATCGTCGGGCGGGGCAGCAGTCCGATGGCCGGGTCGGGTGCGGGGTCGGAATCGGCGAGCACCAGGTAGGACGAGTAGATGGGACCGCCCCACCGGTTCGCCAGCGCCCCCGAGCTGATGGTGTCGGTGATCCGGTCCGCGAACGCGTCCTCGCCGAGCGCCTCTGAGCTCTGGAGGTAGCCGCTGACCTGGACGGCGTCCTCCGGCGGGGGGAGGAGATCGACGTCGGGGCTGGGGACCCAGCCGCGCACGACGGCCAGGACGGGTGGCCCGGACAGGTCAGCCCACGACCCGGTGCCGGTGCCGTCGTCGCTCACGCGCAGCGGGGTGAGAACCAGGTAGCCGACCTCGCCGTCGAGCGCACGCCCCGAGACGTACAGCTGCCCCTCGGGCTCGAAGGTCCCCTCGAGGGAGACGAGGGTGCCCACCAGCGATCCGGACATCGCCGACTGCGGTGCGAGCACGCTGCCGAGCGCGACGGGGCCACCCGCCGCCTGCTCGGCCAGCTCCTGCTGACGCGCCACCTCGCCTCGGGCATGCGCCCGGTCGAGCTGCCAGATCCCCAACCGGGCGCACACCAGCGCCGCGGCGACGAAGACGAGGAGCAGCACGAGCATGCGTGGCTGCACCGCCGCACGCACGACGGCGGCCGCGCTGGGCCGGACGGGCCCGGACGCGGCGTCGGGCACACCGGTGGTCGACGGGTCCTCGCGGGGCATGGCCCTACGCTACCCGCCGGGAGCAGGACGACGATGTCGCCCGAGCGGTGGCCGGCTGCGCGCTGCGCCGCGCAGGATGTGCCCGGCGCACCTGACCGTGTCGGAGGCTCCCGATAACATGAACACATGTTCGAATCGACGGCGGTGAACACCCCCGGATCCAGTGCGACGGTCCCCGGGCTGGCGCCATCACACGCCGCCGAGCTCGCCGAGCTGCTCGCACGGCTCGGGCTGGAGGTCCATCCGGCCGAGCCGTGCGCGCCCGGGCAGGAACCCTCGTCGGCGCTCAGCGCCCCTCCTGAGGTCCACGCTCTGCTCGCCGAGCTGAACGCGAGCGGCGAGGACGGGGGCTACGCCGCGGACCAGCGCCGTCGGCGCCAGGACCTGAGCCGTCATGCGGCGTGGTTCGTCGCGGCGGTTGCCGACGCCGGGGACGAGCTCGACGTGCAGGTCGAGGAGCTGCTCACCGAGCTCCGCGCCCGGTCAGCGGCCACCGATATCGATGCCGTCGTCGCCGATCTGGAGAGCGACGACATCCTGCCGGGACCGTGGCTCGCCGGGCTGCTCGCGGGAACCGGGCTCGAGGACCTGGACGACTACGGCTTGGTCGACGTCGCCGCCGGGTGGCAGCGCATGATCTCCTGGGCCTCCGCGGGGCTGGCTCGAGCGGCCGCCGCCCTCGCCCGCAGTACGTCGATGAACCCGTCCTGGCCCGGATCGGCGGGCGAGGTGCGAGTCCGCACAGTCGTCGGCGAGGAGCTCGCGATGCGCCTGGGCTGCTCTCGCACCGCCGCGCAGAAGATCGTCCGCACCGGCACCGAGCTGGCTGGCCCTCTTGCCGAGACGGGCCGTCAGCTCGCCACGGGACGCCTCGACCCCGCTCGCGTCGAGGCGATGGTCAGGGCCCTGGCAGATCTCCCGGTCCAGACGGTGCTCGAAGTGGAGCACGCGGTCCTGCGGGACGCACCGAACCGCACACCCACGCAGCTCGCCGAGGACGTGCAGCGCGCGCTCATCGCCGTCGACCCGCAGGAGGCGGAGCGCCGCTGCGCCACGGCCACGCAGAAGCGCCGGGTGGACCGGCCGAAGCGGATGCCCGACGGCATGGCCGGCATCTGGGCCCTGCTGCCCGCGCCGACGGCGGTTCGGATCGACACCGACCTCGACGCCCGCGCCCGGACGCTGCGTGCAGGCGGTGACGAGCGCACCCTCGACCAGCTGCGCGCCGACCTGTTCTCTGCCACGCTGCTCCACGACGAGCTGCGGGACCGGCTCGAGCCGTGCAGCGACGATCACGCCGAGCCGCCGTCTCCGCCACTCCAGGTCCTGTGCGAGAGGCCACGGCGAGCCAGCAACAGGCTGCGCAGCGAACGTCTGCGAGCGCAGGGACCCCGGTCGACACCTGACCGGACCGGTCCGACCGGTCGAACCGGTCGGACCGGTCGGACGATGACGCCCTCGCCGCTCGGCCCGGTCACACGACCCCGCCGGGCAGCACCGCCGAGGTCGCTCCGACCTGCTGGACCCTTCGCGACCTCCGACCCGTTGACCTCCGAGCCACCCGAGACCACCGAGGCGTGGGCGTCCGAGCCGGTTGCGCTACCTGATCCGCCTGACCTGCCTGGTCTGCCTGACCCGCCCGACCTACCTGACCCTCCAGGGCGCCGGCGACTGCGCGCGCGCACCTCACGCACGGTGATCAACGTCACGGTGCCGATCACGACGCTGCTCGGCCTCGACGACGAGCCCGCCCAGCTCGCCGGCTACGGCCCGATCTCGGCCACGACAGCGCGCCGGCTCGCCGCCCATGGCACATGGCGACGGCTGCTCACGGACCCGGCGTCGGGTGCGGTGCTCGACGTCGGTCGCACGCGCTACCGACCTCCGGCGGACCTCGCCGCGCACGTACGCGAACGCGACCAGGTCTGCGCACGCCCCGGCTGCTCGAGCCCGGCCACCTCCTGCGAGCTGGATCACACAATCGAGTTCGCCCGCGCCGACGGCACCACGGCGCACACCAACCTCGGCCCGCTGTGCCGACGGGACCACCAGATCAAGACCGACGGCGGCTTCACCGTCGTACAACCCGTCCCCGGGGTCTTCGTCTGGCGCACCCCGACCGGCCAGGTCTACGTCGTCCGCCCCGGCGCGGGCGGACGCTGGCAACGCATGCCGCGATCGGCCCTGCGCGGCCTCACCGGTCCGGCCACGAGTGCCGACGCCGTCCGCGTGGCCGTCGCGCGGTTGGTGGCCACAGGCCGCACCTCGCACGACTCGGTCTTCGACGGCCCCGCACCGCGGGTACCGGACGCACCACCGTTCTGATCGGCCTCACCCCAGGATGCTGCGCCGCCACGCCGAGTGCGGTTGGATGAAGATGGGTAGGTCGACGCGGCATCGTGCCATCCCGTTCGGACGTGAGCGGGATCGCCGGCGTCGCGGCGACCCGCACCATCAACCGAGGCCACAAGGGAGCGAGCAGACCATGACCGTCACGACGGAGTCCACCACCACCTGGCAGCGCGGCAGCGGCGAGGCGGTGAGCGAGGAGACCATCCGCCGGATCGACGGCTGGTGGCGGGCGGCGAACTACCTGTCGATCGGGCAGATCTACCTCCTGGCCAACCCGCTGATGCGCACCCCGCTGGTGCGCGACGACATCAAGCCGCGCCTCTTGGGCCACTGGGGCACGACCCCGGGCCTGAACTTCCTGTACGCCCACCTCAACCGGACGATCGCCGAGCGCTCACTGCACTCGATGTACATCATCGGCCCCGGCCACGGCGGACCTGGACTGGTCGCCAACTCCTACCTCGAGGGCACCTACACCGAGACCTACCCCGACATCACCCGGGACGAGGAGGGGCTGCGACGGCTGTTCCGCCAGTTCTCCTTCCCCGGCGGCATCCCCTCGCACGTCGCGCCCGAGACCCCCGGGTCGATCCATGAGGGCGGCGAGCTCGGCTACTCGCTCTCGCACGCCTACGGGGCCGCCTTCGACAACCCGGACCTCCTCGTCGCGACCATCGTGGGCGACGGCGAGGCGGAGACGGGGCCCCTGGCCACCGGCTGGCACTCCAACAAGTTCCTCAACCCCCTCAAGGACGGCGTCGTCCTGCCGATCCTGCACCTCAACGGGTACAAGATCGCCAACCCGACGATCCTCGCGCGCATCGAAGAGGACGAGCTCGAGGATCTGATGAAGGGCTACGGCCACAAGCCCTACCTCTTCACCGGAGGCTTCGACGGTGAGGACCATCTGGCCGTGCACGCCCGGTTCGCCGCGCTGCTGGACGAGGTGCTCGACGAGATCGCGGCGATTAAGCAGCGTGCGGCCGAGGGCGACACGGACCGCCCGCGCTGGCCCATGATCGTCTTCCGCACCCCCAAGGGCTGGACCTGCCCCCGGGAGATCGACGGAAAGCGCACCGAGGACTCCTGGCGCGCCCACCAGGTACCGCTCGCAAGCGCTCGGGACACCCCGGAGCACCTCGAGGTCCTGCGCAGCTGGCTCGCGTCCTACCGTCCCGAGGAGCTGTTCACCGACGACGGCGCTCTCGACCCGGAGATCGAGAAGCTCACACCTCCGGCCGAGCTGCGCATGAGCGCGAGCCCGCACGCCAACGGCGGTCTGCTCATGAAGGCACTGCGGCTGCCCGACTATCGCGACTTCGCAGTCGACGTCCCCTCCCCAGGTGGCTCGATGAGCGAGGCGACGCGGGTTCTCGGCACCTACCTCGAGGAGGTCGTGCGGCTCAACCCGGACAACTTCCGGATCTTCGGCCCGGATGAGACGGCGTCCAACCGGCTGCAGGCCGTGTACGGCGCCACGGACAAGGTCTGGATGGCGCAGTTGCGCCGCGAGGATATGGACGATCACCTGGCGCGTATCGGCCGCGTGGTCGAGGTCCTCTCCGAGCACCAGTGCCAGGGCTGGCTGGAGGGGTACCTGCTGACGGGTCGGCACGGCCTGTTCAACTGCTACGAGGCGTTCATCCACATCATCGACTCGATGTTCAACCAGCACGCCAAGTGGCTGAAGGTGAGCGACGAGATCCCGTGGCGCCGGCCGATCGCGTCGCTGAACTACCTGCTCTCGAGCCATGTGTGGCGCCAGGACCACAACGGCTTCTCCCACCAGGACCCGGGGTTCATCGACCACGTCGTGAACAAGAAGGCCGAGGTCGTCCGGGTCTACCTGCCGTTCGACGCCAACACGCTGCTGTCCACCTACGACCACTGCCTGCGCAGCCGCAACTACGTCAACGTCGTGGTGGCCGGCAAGCAGCCCGCGCCCAACTTCCTGTCGATGGAGGACGCCGTCGCGCACTGCACCCGAGGAGTGGGGATCCTGGACTGGGCTGGGACGGAGGTCCCCGGGCAAAACCCCGATGTCGTGCTTGGCTGTGCGGGTGACGTTCCGACCCTGGAGATCCTCGCGGCGGCCAAGCTGCTGCGCGAGCACATCCCGGACCTCAAGGTCCGTGTCGTGAACGTCGTCGACCTCATGCGCCTGCAGGACGCGACCGAGCACCCGCACGGCCTGTCCGACCGGGACTTCGACACCCTCTTCACGGTCGACAAGCCGGTCGTGTTCGCCTACCACGGGTACCCCTGGCTGATCCACCGCCTCACCTACCGGCGCAACGGACACTCGAACATCCACGTCCGCGGGTACAAGGAGGAGGGCACGACGACGACGCCCTTCGACATGGTGATGCTCAACGACCTGGACCGCTTCCACCTGGTGATGGACGTCATCGACCGCGTGCCGGGCCTCGGCTCGAAGTACGCGGGCCTGCGCCAGCAGATGCAGGACGAGCGGCTGCGCGCACGGGAGTACACCCGGGCGCACGGCGAGGATCTTCCCGAGATCCGGGAATGGATGTGGTCGGACGCCGGGGACACCGGCACGGCCGTAGGCGGACCCCAGGCGGACCACGCCACCGCCGCTACTGGAGGCGATAACGAGTGAGCTCGACCGCACGCAACGTCTACATCACCTCACCCGAGGGTGACACCGGGAAATCGACCGTCGCCCTGGGCGTGGTCGACCTGCTCACCCGCCAGGTGCAGCGAGTCGGGGTCTTCCGTCCCGTCGCCCGATCCACCGAGACACCCGACTTCGTGCTCGAGCTGCTGCTTGCCCACGACGGCGTCGACCTCGACTACGACGCCTGTGTGGGCGTGACGTACGACGAGGTGCACGCCGACTCCGAGGTCGCCCTGTCCAAGATCGTCAGCCGCTACCACGCGGTGGCGAACCAGTGCGACGTCGTCGTGATCGTCGGCTCGGACTACACGGATGTCGCGGGCCCGACCGAGCTGTCCTTCAACGCCCGGATCGCCGCGAACCTCGGCGCTCCGGTCATGCTCGTCGTCAGTGGGAAGGATCGCACGGCGGAGTCCGTGCGACAGGTCGCCGAGGTCGCGATCTCCGAGTTCACCGGCAGCCACGCCCAGGTGATCGCCGTCGTGGCGAACCGCTGCACCCCGGACCAGCTCGATGCGGTCCGCGGCGCGTTCACCGCGCAGATCCCGGTCTGGGCCCTGCCCGAGGACCCGTTCCTCACCGCACCCACCATGCGCCAGCTGCTCGAGTCGGTGGACGGCACGCTGCTGCTCGGCGACGAGGAGCTTCTGGGCCGCGAGGTGCTCGACGTCCTGGTCGGCGCGATGTCGCTGGAGCACCTGCTCGACCGCATCAGCGACGGCGCCGTCGTCATCACCCCCGGGGACCGTTCGGACATCCTGCTCGGGCTGCTCATGGCGCACGTCGCCAGCGGGTTCCCATCCCTGGCCGGCATCATCCTCAACGGGGGATTCACCCCACCGGGGTCGGTTGACCGGCTCGTGCGCGGCCTCGGCTCCTCCCTGCCCGTCATCGAGACCGAGATGGGCACGTTCCACAGCGCCTCGCTCGCCTCGCAGACCCGCGGCCGGGTCTCGATCGACTCCCAGCGCAAGGTGGACACCGCGCTCGCCCTGTTCGAACAGCACGTGGACGGCGCCCAGCTGCTCGAGACGCTCGACATCGACCGGCCCGAGGTCGTCACTCCGCTGATGTTCGAGTACGAGCTGCTCGACCGGGCCCGGGCGGACCGCAAGCGCATCGTGTTGCCCGAGGGCACGGACGACCGGATTCTGCGCGCGACCTCCACGCTGCTGCAGCGTCAGGTGGCGGACATCACCCTGCTCGGTGACGAGCGCGAGATCGTCTCCCGCGCCACGGAGCTGGGCCTCGACGTATCCGGCGCGCAGATCATCAACCCGACCGAGGGCGAGCTGTTCGAGCGCTTCGCCGAGGAGTACACGACGATCCGCGCCCACAAGGGCATGACGATCGACCGTGCTCGCGAGATCGTCCGCTCGGTGTCCTACTTCGGCACGATGATGGTCCAGCTCGGCCTCGCGGACGGCATGGTCTCCGGCGCGGTGCACACCACGGCGCACACCATCAAGCCGT
>JBQGOU010000027.1:0-1953 GCA_052086865.1 Cellulomonadaceae bacterium | reverse complement strand
GCGGACGGCATGGTCTCCGGCGCGGTGCACACCACGGCGCACACCATCAAGCCGTCGTTCGAGATCATCAAGACCCTGCCCGGTGTGTCCGTCGTGTCCTCGGTGTTCCTCATGTGCCTCGAGGACCGGGTACTGGTCTACGGCGACTGCGCCGTCAACCCGGACCCCACCGCGGAGCAGCTGGCGGACATCGCCATCTCCTCGGCGGCGACGGCGGCGCAGTTCGGCGTCGACCCGCGGGTCGCGATGCTGTCCTACTCCACCGGGGAGTCCGGCTTCGGCGCGGACGTCGACAAGGTGCGGGCGGCGACCGCGCTGGTGCGTGAGCGCCGCCCGGACCTGTCCGTCGAGGGCCCCATCCAGTACGACGCCGCCGTGGACGCCTCGGTCGCACGCACGAAGATGCCGAACTCGGCCGTGGCGGGACGCGCCACGGTGTTCATCTTCCCGGACCTCAACACGGGCAACAACACCTACAAGGCCGTGCAGCGCTCGGCCGGCGCAATCGCCATCGGGCCGGTGCTGCAGGGCCTGCGCAAGCCGGTGAACGACCTGTCCCGCGGCGCGCTCGTGCAAGATATCGTCAACACCGTCGCGATCACCGCCATCCAGGCACAGGCGATCTCCGGACCGTCCGTGCCAGCTGAAACAGGAGCACCCACCGCATGAGCGCCCCGCAGAAGTTCCGGGACCTGACCGGCCCGCTCGAGACCTACACCGCCAAGGGGTCGGTGCTCGTCATCAACTCGGGCTCCTCCTCGGTCAAGTACCAGCTCGTCAACCCGATCGGCGGCGAGGCGGTGGCCTCCGGCCTGGTCGAGCGCATCGGCGAGGAGGACGGGATCATCACGCACAAGTTCGCGGGGAACACCACCCGGCGGACCGCGCACGTGGTAGACCACACGGCGGCGCTGCGCATCGTGCTCGGACTCTTCGAGGAGTTCGGCCCGAACCTGGCCGAGGCCGACGTGATCGCCGTCGGGCACCGCGTGGTGCAGGGCGGCAGCTACTTCTCCGGGCCCGTCATCATCGACGACGCGGTCGTGGACCGCATCCGCGAGCTCATCCCGCTCGGCCCGCTGCACAACCCGGGGCACGTCGCCGGCATCGAGGTGGCCCGCCAGCTGCTGCCCGATATCCCGCACGTCGCGATCTTCGACACCGCGTTCTTCCACACCCTGCCGGAGTCGGCGTACACCTACGCGCTCGACAAGAAGATCGCCGACGAGTACTCGATTCGCCGCTACGGGTTCCACGGCACGAGCCATCAGTACGTCTCGGGCAAGGTCTCGCGCGTGCTCGGCCGCCGCCTGGAGGACCTCAACCAGATCGTGCTGCACCTCGGCAACGGCGCGTCGGCGTCCGCCGTGCGCGGCGGCGTCGCGGTCGAGACCTCGATGGGCCTGACCCCGCTCGAGGGCCTGGTCATGGGCACCCGGACCGGGGACATCGACCCGGCGGTGATCTTCCACCTGTACCGCAACGCCGGCCTGAACATCGATCAGATCGATGATCTGCTGAACAAGAAGTCCGGTATCAAGGGCATCAGCGGCGAGAACGACTTCCGGCTGCTGCACCAGCTCGTCGAGGAAGGCTCCACGGACGCGGAGCTGGCCCTGGACGTGTACGTGCACCGGCTGAAGAAGTACATCGGCGCCTACCACGCGATCCTGTCGCGCGTCGACGTCATCACCTTCACCGCGGGTGTCGGCGAGAACGACGACATCGTGCGCGCCAAGGTGGTTGCTGGCCTGGAGAGCCTCGGCATCGCCATCGACCCGCAGCGCAACTCCGAGCGGTCCAAGGAACCGCGCATCATCTCCCCCGACTGGACCTCCACGCTCGTCATGGTCGTGCCGACCAACGAGGAGCTGGCCATCGCGCGCCAGTGCGTGGTCATGGTGGACGAGCTCGAGTCGAGCTCGGTGGAGAACGGCCCGGGCGCAATCGAGG
>JBQGOU010000026.1:9662-16949 GCA_052086865.1 Cellulomonadaceae bacterium | reverse complement strand
GCAGTCCCGACAGCGGCTTGGTCTCGTCGTCGGCGCCGATGCTGCCCACCAGGTGCTGGACGTAGGCGTCGAGCGCCGAGCCGTTGTCCGTGCGGATGCGCCCGACGCCCGCGCCGACGGGACGTTCCCACTCCTCGCCGAGCTGGGCTTCGATCCGGTCCTCGATCGCGTCGTCGAGCTTGAGCCCGCCGCGGGCGAAGAACTTGATCCCGTTGTCAGGCATCGGGTTGTGCGAGGCGGAGAGCACGACGCCGAGGTCCACGTTCGTGGTCGCGGTCAGGAACGCGACGCCCGGTGTGGGCAGTACACCGACGTTCAGGACGTCGACGCCCGCACTCGCCAGCCCCGCGGCGACGGCCGTGAAGAGAAACTCGCCCGAGGCCCGCGAGTCGCGGCCCACGATGGCGCGCGGGTGATGCCCGGCGAACTCGCCGGAGGCCGCGAGCACGCGGGCCGCGGCGGCGCCCAGGTCGAGCGCAAGCTCAGCGGTGACGTCCCTGTTGGCGAGCCCTCGCACGCCGTCCGTGCCGAACAACCGAGTCATGTGCATCCCTTCGAGCCGGCCCACCGGGTCGGCGACTTCGACGATTGGCGCGGGCTCGAGGGCCCGCTGCATGCTACTCCCGTCAGCGCCGCAGCGCCCGGGCGCACCGGGCGGCGCGTGCGCCCGGGAACGCCCGAGGGGCCCGACGGCGAACCGTGGGGCCCCTCGGGGATCAGCGCCGGATCAGCGCTTGGAGTACTGCGGGGCCTTGCGGGCCTTCTTGAGCCCGGCCTTCTTGCGCTCCACGACGCGAGCGTCGCGGGTCAGGAAACCGGCCTTCTTCAGCGCGGCGCGGTTGCTGTCCGCGTCGACGTCGTTCAGGGCCCGAGCGATGCCAAGGCGCAGCGCGCCGGCCTGGCCGGAGGTTCCGCCGCCGTTGATGCGGGCGATGACGTCGAAGCGACCCTCGACGTCGACGAGCTTCAGCGGGGAGTTGACGAGCTGCTGGTGCACCTTGTTGGGGAAGTACTCCTCCAGAGTGCGCCCGTTGATCTTCCACTGCCCCGTCCCGGGCACGATGCGCACGCGGGCGACGGCCTCCTTGCGGCGCCCGAGCGCCTGGGCAGGCGCCGTCAGGCTCTGGCCGCGGCCGGAGGGTGCGGTGGTCTCGGAGGTGTAGCTGCTGGGCGTCTCGTCCAGCGTGTCGGTGTCGACGGTGGTCTCGGCCACTGGTGGTGTCCTCGCGTCCTTGTTCTCGTCGCCTGAGCAGGCCGCGCCTACTGGGCGACCTGGGTGATCTCGAAGGGCTGCGGCTTCTGCGCAGCGTGGGGGTGCTCGGCGCCGCGGTAGACCTTGAGCTTGCGCAGCTGGTCACGGCCGAGCGTGGTCTTGGGGATCATGCCGCGGACGGCCTTCTCCACAGCACGCTCCGGGTTGGACTCCAGCAGGTCGGAGTACGCGACGGCACGCAGACCACCGGGGTAACCGGAGTGGTTGTACGCGACCTTGTTCTCCCGCTTGGCGCCGGTGAGGGCAACCTTCTCAGCGTTGATGACGATGACGAAGTCACCGCCGTCGACGTGCGGGGCGAAGGTCGGCTTGTGCTTGCCGCGCAGCAGAGTTGCCACATGGCTGGCCAGGCGGCCCAGGACGACGTCGGTCGCGTCGATGACGAACCAGTCGTGCTGGACGTCGCCGGGCTTCGGGGTGTACGTACGCACAGTCGTAGCCTTTTCGTTTTCGTGTGTCTTCTCCGGCGCGCAGTCGTGCGGCCGGCGAGTTCGGTGAGCGCTTCGAGGGAGACCTAGCGAGTGGGCGCACCGGTCACATAGGGAAGCACAACGACTTCCCACGATATCCCGTCAGCCGCGCAGGGTCAAAAGGGCACCTCAGCGGGCTCGTGCGACCCGTTCGGAGTCCCACACCGGTTCCGTGCTCGCACGCACCCTTCCGTCGGCGCCGAAGACGAGGAACCGGTCGAATCCGCGGGCGAACCACCGGTCGTGCGTCACCGCGACCACGGTGCCCTCGAAGCGTGCCAGGCCGGCCTCGAGCGCCTCGGCGGAGTGCAGGTCCAAATTGTCGGTGGGCTCGTCCAGCAGCAGCAGGGTCGCTCCGCCGAGCTCGAGCAGCAGGATCTGGAACCGGGCCTGCTGACCGCCGGACAGCGTCTCGAAGCGCTGCTCGGCCTGGCCGGCAAGCTCGTAGCGGTCCAGGGCCTCGCTGGCGGGCTCCCGCGGCAGCCCGGACCGCTCGCCCTCACCGCGGTGCAGGATCTCCAGCAGCGTCCGGCCCTCGAGCTCGGGGTGGGTGTCGCTCTGGGCGAACCAGCCCGGACGGACCCGTGAGCCCAGGCGCACGGTTCCGGTGTGCGCCACACCCGCCCCGCCGCCCCGGATCGCGGATTCCGCGCCCTGGACGGCTGAGAGTGCTCCGGGGCTCGGATTCCGCGAATGCGCCGGAGCCGGGGAGTCGGCACCCGACCTGTCCGTGCCGCCGGCGGCGAGAAGTCGCATGAAGTGGGACTTTCCCGATCCGTTGGAGCCGAGCACGGCAACCCGGTCCCCGAACCAGATCTCGGCGTCGAAGGGCTGCATCAGCCCGGTCAGCTCGAGCCCTTCGGCCACGACGGCGCGCTTGGCCGTGCGCCCACCGGCCAGGCGCACCCGCACGTTCTGCTCACGCACCACCGCCTCCGGAGGCCCGGCCGCCTCGAACTTGCGCAGGCGCGTCTGCGCGGCCTGGTACCGGCTGGCCAGCCCGTCGTTGAACGCCGCCTTGTTCTTGAGCGCGTTCACGAGGGTGCGCAGCTTGGCCTGCTCCTCGTCCCAGCGGCGACGCAGCTCCTCGAGCCGCGCCATGCGGGCCTCGCGGGCCTGCGCGTAGGTGGCGAAGCCAGCGCCGTGCACCCACACGCTCGAGCCCGCCGCGCCCGGTTCGAGCGTGGCGACCTGGGTGGCGGTGCGGGACAGGAGCTCGCGGTCATGGCTGATGAACAGCACGGTCTTGGTGCTCGCGCACAGCTCCTCCTCGAGCCAGCGCTTGGTGGGCACGTCGAGATAGTTGTCCGGCTCGTCAAGCAGGAGCACGTCGTCCTGACCGAGCAGCAGGGCCGTGAGGACGAGGCGCTTCTGCTCGCCCCCGGACAGGGTGTGCGCCTGGCGCCACTGTGCCCGCTCGAACGGCAGGGACAGCACCTCGTCGGTGACCTTGTCCCAGTCGTTCTCCGCGTCGTAGCCGCGGACGTCCGCCCAGTCCGCCAGCGCCTGGGCGTAGCGCATCTGCGCAGGCTCGTCGTCCGTGGTCATCATCGCGAGCTCGGCCTCGGCGAGTTCACGACCGGCGTCGCGGACGGCGGCGGGTGCGAGGTCGACCAGAACGTCCCGCACCGAGCGGTCGTCGTCGATCCGGCCGACGAGCTGGCGCATGACGCCCACCGTGCCGCTGCGCGAGACGGCCCCGCTGTGCGGCGCGAGCTCACCGGTGACGATCCGCACGAGGGTGGTCTTGCCCGCGCCGTTGGGACCCACGAGGGCGACCCGGGCGCCGTCGGCGACCCGCAGGTCGACGCCGGCGAGCAGGGGCCGCCCGTCGGGCAGGGTGTAGGTGACGCCGGCGATGTCGATGTGTGCCACGGTGGTCCATTGTGCCGCGGACTAGCACCACGAGCCCGACGGTGCCATCGTGGGGGGCATGACCGAAGAGACACCGGCGACGAGCACGGACAACGCACTGGGCACCGAGGGGGACTCGGACCAGCTTCCCCTGGAGGACACCCTGATCGATCGCGGGGTGGACGACATCCTCGACGAGGGCTACTCCCCGCCCGAGCGCCCGCGCACCAACACCTTCGGCGAGACCGCCGAGGAGGAGGCCGAGGGCGAGACGATCGAGCAGCGTGTCGCTCAGGAGGAGCCCGAGACCTGGCAGGCCCCTGACCCACATGCGCGCCAGCTCGACCGGGCAGGTCGCCTCGAGGAGGACGCCGAGGCGCTCGACGGTCGCGGCAACGACGTGTTCGCGGACGACGACGGCGTGGCAGGCGGCGCCGCGACCGCGGAAGAGGCCGCCATGCACGTCGAGGACGAGATCGAGCCCTGACCGGCCCGTCACGGCCCGGGGCCTAGCCCGGCGCGATCTCCTCGTCCATCCGGCGCGCGCGGATGGCGTCGGCGCGCCGGGCCAGCTCGGCATCGGGCGGGTACACGACCTCCTCGAGCACGAGCCCGTGGGCGGGCACGACCCGCGCCCCGGGGTCGCGCCGGCGCCCGGCGAGCACACGGGCGGGCCACTCCACGTCCCGCTGCCCCTCCCCGACCGCAAGGCTCGCCCCGACGAGGGCGCGCACCATGTTGTGGCAGAACGCATCCGCCTGGACCCGGGCGACGAGCAGCCCGGCATCCGGCCCGGACGCCGGCCGGAACCACGCCAGTTCCTGCAGCTCGCGGATCGTCGACGCCCCCGGGCGAGGACGGCAGAACGCCGCGAAGTCCCGCAGCCCGGTCAGAGGCGCGCACGCCTGCTGCATCGCCTCGAGGTCCAGCGACCGGGACGTCCACAGCACGTGGTCAGCGGTCAGCGGGTCGCGCAGCTCGGTGCGGTCGGCCACCCGGTAGGCGTAACGGCGCCGCAGCGCGCTGAAGCGGGCGTCGAAGCCCTCGGGCGCGGCGTCGGCCCGGTGCACCACGAGGTCGCGCGGCAGCAGACCCGTCAGCTTGTGCACCAGCCCCTGTCCCGGCGTCCGTGCGGACCGTCCCGGCAGCGCCTCCCACCGCACGCGGGGAAGATCCACGTGCGCGACCTGGCCGCGGGCGTGCACCCCGGAGTCCGTGCGCCCCGCCACAGTGAGCCGCACCGGCTCGCGCACCAGCGTGGCCAGCGCCGCCTCGAGCACGCCCTGCACGGTGCGCAGACCCGGCTGCACGGCCCAGCCCGCGAAGTCGGTGCCGCGGTAGGCGAGGTCGAGACGGACACGGATCACGTCCCCCATGATGACGCATGGGCGCCGCGGCCTCCCCACGGCGCCCGCCGCTTCGCATCCGTGCCCGCCGCTTCGCTACGGTGGGAACCATGACCGTTCCCGTTCCGTTCACGCTCTGCGTGGACTGCGGTGGCGGGGGCATCAAGGCCGCCGTCATCGACACCGCAGGCACCACCCACGGACCGGCGGTCCGGGTCCCGACGCCCTATCCGCTCCCGCCCACGCTGCTCGTCGAGACGATTGCGGGCCTGGGCAGCCGGCTGCCCGCCGCGGACCGCGTGACGGTGGGGATGCCGGGCATGATCCGTCACGGCGTGGTCGTGCACACCCCGCACTACATCACCCGCAGCGGGCCACGGTCTCGCGTCGACCCCGAGCTGGCGGACGCCTGGGCCGGCTTCGACATGCGCGCAGCCGTGTCCCAGCGCCTCGGCCTGCCAGCCCTCGTGCTCAACGACGCCGAGGTGCACGGCGCCGGTGTGGTCGCCACAACCGGGCTCGAGCTCGTGATGACCTTCGGCACCGGCCTGGGCACCGCACACTTCGACGGCGGGAGGCTCGCACCGCACCTGGAGATCTCGCACGCCCCGATCCGACGCGCGACCACCTACGACGACTACATCGGGGAGGTCGAGCGCCGCCGGCTCGGGAACGGGCTGTGGTCACGCCGCGTGGCCCGAGTGGTCGAGAGCCTGCGTCCGGTGTTCCTGTGGGACCGCGTCTACCTCGGCGGTGGCAACTCGACCATGATCACCCAGGTCGTGCTCGACCGGCTCGGGGACGACGCGGTGGTCGTCCCCAACTCCGCCGCACTCGTCGGCGGGGCCAGGGCCTGGAACCTCTTCGGCTGACGGCCCGTTCGATTGACAGCCCGTTCGAGTGACGGTCAGCGAGAGCTGCCGTCGAACACGTCGAGCGCCTCGAGCAGCACCCGGGTGAACGCCACCGGCGCATCGAGGCTCACCAGATGGCGTGCACCGGGAACCACGACCAGCCGGACCGGCCTGCGCGATGCCCTGGCCGCCCGAACGAACGCACGCTCCTGGCCTCGGAAGTGGTCCAGTCGGCCGTTGACCAGCCACACCGGGCCCCGTGCGGCCCGTAGGCCGGCGAGCGGGTCGAGGTCGCCCACCTCGGTCAGGACGTCCGACATGACGCCCAACGCGTAGCCGCCGGCGGCCACATCCTGCGCCGCCTGCGGTGACAGGAGCCGGCGCACCATGGTCTCGTTCAGCCCCGCCCCGGCATCCGGAAGCCGTTCGATCCAGCGCACGGCGCTCAGCCACAGTCCGCGCGCGGGCGTGCTCGGAACCGTGCAGCACCCGGCGGCGACCAGAGCGCGCACCGCATGCGGCCGCCGGCGCAGATACTCGATGGCCAGGTATCCGCCCAGGGACAATCCCGCGACGACGGCCTCTCCGCCCAGCTCCTGGACCGCGTCCTCCAGCCGCGCCATGGTCGCGTCCACGCTGAACCGCCCCGCGGCATCAGCGCCGTGGCCGGGCAGGTCGATGGCGCGCACGGGCCGCCCGGTCGCCTCGAGCGCCTCGACCTGCGCCCGCCACATCGTGTGCGAGGTCCGGACGCCGTGCACGAGCACGACGCCGACCGGGGCGCTCACCGGCGGCAGCCGTCCGCGCCGCACGGCGCTGCGTACTCAGCCCTGGTCATCGCCGGCTCCGCACAGGTCGATCCGGAACAAGGTGGCGGTGCCCGCCGTCGCGACGACCGTGAAGCCCGTGCTCGTGTCCACGTCGCGCAACCCGGGTGACTTCGGATCGTTCTTGGCGCCCTGCGCCGGCCCCGCAGTGTCCTCATAGAAGTGGGTCACCCCGCGCTCACGGATCACCCGGCACACCTCAGGGTCGTCGTGGATGTCCCGGAACCGCGCCCTCAGGAGCGCCTGGCCGTCGTCCATCGCGCTGGTCCCCAGCTGGGGCAGGAGCACGTGACGCCCTCCGATGCCGAGGAAGAACGGGGCGCCGTTGTGCGGGTCACCGAGCACAACCGCGTCCTCGTCGAGCAGCTGCGGCGCGCGGCGCACGAGGTCGAGCTCCTCGACCGAGAGCATCGTGCCCCACCGGATCCGGCCCGGCTCGTAGGCCTCGGCGAACCGGACGACGCGCTGCGGAGCCTGGAACCCCGCGGACGTCACGAACGCGAGCAGCACGACGACGGCCGCGAGAACCGGCGTCGGCGGTGATGCCCGGCGCCTGCCGGGCACGCGCCCTGCTCGACGCGCTGCGCGCCGGCGCCGCAGGACGACCGTCAGTCTCTGTGCGGCCCACAGGACGCCGACGGCGGCGAGCGGAGCGGCGACGAT